>NZ_JAFNMU010000004.1:44934-227345 GCF_026537125.1 Gilliamella sp. B2828 | reverse complement strand
CAGGGCTGGTTGAGTTGTTCATTGCCGGCAACCTGTAAAACCGAAATCGGCGCGCTTTGACCATCGACAGTTAAGGTATAGCGATTATGGACGGTGCCTTTCTTCAGACTGCGCTTTAATCCATGTTTTAAACCATGACTTAAACCATTTTCCAATGGATTGATCAGATGGGTTAATCCTTTATCCATGTTATCCTCGATATATTTCATGTGCACGGCAAAAACAATTTTGCTATTTTGAACTACATATTAGTGATGTAAACAATTGATCATAATTATTAAGCTAGGCTATAAAATACTTCTTTATAGATCATTTTTCAATCGCCAAATGACTAGCAATCAGTCATTTACATGATTGTCTAACTGTAACGTTTATGAATAAATACAGGTTAATAATTTAATAAAAAAATTAAACTGTTAATTGTGTGCATTTTACATAATTTGGGCATTTTGCTATAATCAGCACCTAATTTTTATGAAAAGGGATGGTTTTGTCGAGATTTAGTTAATTTAAAATGCATCAACAAAACATCAATTTTGCTTTTTAATATCCTCTTTTTATTTTTGATTAATTTTTCATCAAAAATATTTAAATGAATACCACGCAGTTAATAAATAATTTAAATTTTATTAGATAGTTATTGATTAGCAACCAATTCACTCTGTTTCATTTATTGTATGAAGAAAGGCGGTATTTTATGAAGAAAACTATAAAACCGAAAAATCACCCATTGAACATAAATGACATAACTATTATTGATGACAGCAAATTAAAAAAAGCCATCATTGCAGCAGCACTTGGTAACGCAATGGAATGGTTTGATTTTGGTGTTTATGGCTTTTTAGCTTATGTATTAGGACAAGTTTTTTTTCCTAATGCTTCACCAAATGTACAAGTGGTTGCTGCATTAGCAACTTTCTCGGTGCCTTTTTTAGTTCGACCATTGGGGGGATTAGTATTTGGCATATTAGGCGATAAATTTGGTCGCCAAAAAGTACTTTCTATCACCATCATTATCATGTCATTAAGTACATTTTGTATTGGGTTGATTCCTTCCTATGCATCAATTGGTATTACCGCACCAATATTATTATTGTTAGCTAAATTAGCACAAGGCTTTTCGATTGGCGGTGAATATTCTGGTGCCGCCATTTTTGTGGCTGAGTACTCGCCAGACCGTAAACGAGGATTTATGGGCAGTTGGCTGGATTTTGGCTCTATTGCAGGGTTTCTAGTGGGCGCTGGCTTAGTAGTGCTATTATCAACTCTCCTCAGTGATGCTAACTTCCAATACTGGGGATGGCGGATCCCATTTTTATTTGCTCTGCCATTAGGGCTAATTGGTCTATATTTACGCCATGCATTAGAAGAAACGCCAGCATTTGTACAACATACTGATTCAATGGAAAAAAACGAACAAACTCATGTCGCAAATCCACCTAAAATGACTTTCAAAAAAATCATTACTCAGTATTGGAAAAGTTTATTTGTTTGTGTTGGATTAGTTATTGTGACTAATGTCACCTATTACATGCTTCTAACCTATATGCCAAGTTACTTATCACACAATTTAAATTATCATACTGATCATGGAGTATTAATAATTATTGCTATTATGATTGGCATGTTATTTGTACAACCAATGATAGGGTTAATTAGTGATAAAATAGGACGTAGACCCTTTATAATAGGAGGAAGTCTTGGATTACTTATTCTTTCCTATCCTGCCTTTGTAATGATTAACAGTGATGTGATTGGCCTTATTTTTTTAGGATTATTGATATTGGCGGTTTTGCTAAACTGTTTTACAGGAGTAATGGCATCAATTTTACCAGCCATCTTTCCAACCAATATCCGTTACAGTGCCTTGGCTATTTCATTTAATGTTTCAGTGTTGATTGCTGGCGCAACACCAACTGTTGCCGCTTGGTTAGTGGAAGAGACAAATAACCTCTACATGCCCGCTTATTACTTAATGATTGTTGCATTAATAGGATTGCTTACTGGTATAAAAATGAGAGAAACCGCCAATCAACCACTACGAGGTGCAACGCCTGCGGCATCAGATCGTTCTGAAGCAAAAGAGATCTTATCGAATCACTTTGATTCCATCGAGCAAAAAGTGGAAGATATCGATGAACAAATCGAAAATCTGCAGGAACAGCGGCAAGATTTAGTCGATCAACATCCAAAATTAGATTGAAGTTTTGCTTGTTTCAGCTTGAATTTGTTTTTTATCATATGGATATCTTTTCTAATTAAGGCTTTTATTGCAAAAGCCTTAATAAACCATCACGAACAATTTGTAAAAAATATTCAGGATTCTATACCGCTTCATTTTATTTTTATCCCTTAAATTTCATTTTTCAGCAACAAGTCAGATTCTAAATAGACTTTGTTTCTATCAGATGGATCTTTTGGTTTTGGTTTTGGTTAAATTTCATTTTTTAAATGTTATAAAGCTTTAATAAACGATTTTGACTCGGACATGAGTGAGCATATTCACAATATCATAGCCTAAATCCAGCAAAATCGGATTTGCAATATTCAATAGGTCAATATTTCTTATTGATTTCAATTGAAATTAGATTATGCTATAAACGCTAGATCGTATTTTTATGTAGCATCCTACTTTACGGTTCAGTCAAACCAAATCATCGATGCCATTCGACCCGTCTTATTTTCACGACGATATGAAAAAAATTTATCTTGTTCAGTGTAGGTGCAGTAGTCACCACCAAACACATTAACAACTCCCATAGCTTGCAGACGTTGTTTGGCTATTAGATACAAATCAGCCAGATATTTTTTCTCAGTTGGATTAATTAAAGTGAAAGCCAGCTTAGCGTTAGAATCGATTTTTTCAAATTGATGTTTGACTTCAACACCTACCTCAAATTTTTTTACACTGATGGCGGGTCCCATCCAAGCTAATATTTCATTGGTTGGGCACGCAAATTTTTTAACCGTTTCTTCTAAAATACCATAACATAACCCTCGCCAACCCGCATGTGCAGCAGCAACTTCATCCCCTTTTATCGAACAAAATAATACAGGCATACAGTCCGCTGTTAGCACGACACTAACTTGCTTTGGTTGATGAGTATAAGAAGCATCGGCTTCAAATGTTCGATGAGTATTTATCATGCCTGTTGGCGCTTGTAGAGTAATTTGTGAAATATCCAATGCTGTAGTGCTATGCGTTTGAGTAAGCCAATAAGGTTCACTTGGTATCTGCTGGGCGCGAATGATACGTTTGCGATTTTCAGCAACATGCTCTAAATTATCATCAGTACGATTACCCAAATTTAAACTGGCAAATGGCGCTAAACTGACACCACCAGTTCTGGTTGTAGTAAACGCATGAATATTTTTAGGTGCAGTCCAATAAGGGTAAATCGATTTGATCATCTTGGTTACCAATCCAGTTCATCTTTGTGAAGTTCAGTATCTTCCTGTAATGCTAGAATTAAGTTTTGCATATCTTCAGGAAGAGGCGCATGCCACTCCATCTGTTCACCTGTAACAGGATGGAATAGACGTAACATAGTAGCATGCAGTGCTTGCCGATCAAAATTACGTAAGGTTTGAATCAACGATTCATTGGCACCTTTTGGCGGTCTCGGACGTCCTCCATATAATGGATCACCAACCAGTGGATGTGCTATATGTGACATATGCACACGGATTTGGTGAGTTCGCCCGGTTTCTAAACGTAAGCGTAAACGCGTATGTAATCGATATCTTTCCATTACTCGATAATGTGTTACCGCAGGTTTACCTGTCGGGAATACCGCCATATGTGTTCGTTTAGTGGGATGCCGTGTGATCGGTTGATCAACTGTGCCACCTGCGGTAATAATTCCCATTGCTACTGCTTCATATTCACGGGTGATTTCGCGCAGTTGTAATGATTCAACTAAATGCGTTTGGGCTACAATTGTTTTTGCGACAACCATTAAACCAGTTGTGTCTTTATCTAATCGATGAACAATACCCGCACGTGGTACACGCGATATTTCTGGGTAATAATGCAATAAAGCATTTAATACAGTGCCATTGGGGTTACCTGCGCCCGGATGCACAACCAAATCTCGAGGCTTATTAATCACTAAAATATCATCATCTTCATAAACAATATTAAGTTTGATATCTTCTGGCTGATGATAAGTTTCTTCCTCAATTTCAGCGTTTATGCATATTTTTTCACCACCAAGAACACGTTCTTTCGGTTTATTGACAATGATATTGTTGACTGTAACTTTATTATTAACGATCCAATCTTTAATTCTCGATCTTGAGTAATCAGGGAAAAGTTCTGATAACGCTTGATCTAAGCGCATTCCTAGCTGGGTGTGTTCAATTTCGGTCGATAATTTTAACTCGTGCATGTGTAATTTATCTATTTTAAGCTGTTAGGATTTAGAGTATTATATACCAATCATTGCCTTTAATGTTTAATTAAATTTGGACTGAAAACCGAATGAAACTACGTTTACACACTTTATTAGCAATCACTTTAGCTAGCATGCTAATTGGCTGTACTTCTTCTAAGCCAGATGTTGAAAATGTATCAGAATTAGATCTACATAACAAAGCTCGAAGTGAACTCGAAAGTGGTAACATAAAATCCAGTATTACCATATTAGAGACAATCGATAAGAACTATCCATTTGGTCCTTATTCACAACAAGTACAGCTTGACTTAATTTATGCCTATTATAAATCCGGTGATTTTCCATTGACTATTGCGTCAATTGACCGATTTTTAAAATTGAATCCAACTCATCCCAATATAGATTGGATTATCTACATGCGCGGTATCACTAACATGGCACAAGATGATAATACTATCCAAGGTTGGTTTAACGTCGATCGTTCCGATAGAGATCCTGATTTTGCTATGGCTGCGTTCAAGGATTTTACCTATCTTGTTTCAAGTTTTCCAGACAGTCCTTACGCTGCTGATGCCCAGAAACGTCTGATCTATCTGAAAAATAGATTATCTCGGTACCAATTAAAAATTGCAGAGTATTACACTAAACGTGGTGCTTACGTTGCAGTAATTAATCGGGTAAGCCGAATGATATCGTTATTTCCTGACACAGACTCAACGAAAAAAGCACTTTTATTGATGCGCAATGCTTATAATGAATTGGGCTTAGCTAACGAAACCCAAAAAGTCGATGAGTTAATTCAAGCGAATTTTGAAAATATGCCTAAAGAAGAGCAAAAATCATTATTATCGAGATTGACCAGTGTATTTAATGGCGGTTAAAACTTAATAAGCGGAGATCAACTCCGCTTATTATTTTTGCCATAATCTGAAAAACCATTATATGTAGATTATTCATTTCTATCAGTTAATGCTTTTAGTCAACTGCCCCTTCTTCTTTTTGCTTAACAATTCAGACAAACCATGCATATAACGTTTGTAAAACACTACAATAACCAATACAATTAGCAAATTATTTTTATTAGCAATAATAGATAGGACATTAATTCGTCATGCAAGAACAATATCGCCCCGATGAAATAGAAGCCGCCGTACAACAACATTGGCTAGAAAATAAAACTTTCCACGTTACAGAAGATCCATCCAAAGAAAAATATTACTGTTTATCAATGCTACCTTACCCTTCTGGGCGTTTACATCTTGGTCATGTTCGTAACTACACAATCGGCGATACCATTTCACGTTATCAACGCTTAAATGGCAAAAATGTATTGCAACCAATTGGCTGGGATGCATTTGGTTTACCCGCTGAAGGTGCAGCGGTTAAGAACAATACTGCTCCAGCAAAATGGACCTATGAAAATATTGCTTATATGAAAAAGCAGTTACAATTGTTAGGTTTTGGTTATGATTGGGATCGCGAAGTTACGACTTGCCGCCCTGAATATTATAAATGGGAACAATGGTTTTTTACTAAGCTGTATGAAAAAGGTTTAGTCTATAAAAAAACGTCTGCCGTCAACTGGTGTCCTAATGATCAAACCGTACTTGCTAATGAACAAGTCATTGAAGGTTGCTGTTGGCGTTGCAGTACCCCAGTTGAACGTAAAGAGATACCACAATGGTTTATCAAAATTACGGCATATGCAGAAGAGTTGCTTAATGATTTGGATACCTTAGAAAGCTGGCCTGAACAAGTTAGGACTATGCAACGTAATTGGATTGGGCGCTCAGAGGGCGTTGAATTTGATTTCGCCGTCGAAAACTATGCGGATAAATTACGTGTTTATACGACCCGTCCTGATACTTTAATGGGCGTAAGTTTTGTGTCAGTTGCAGCAGAACACCCTCTTGCACAATTAGCCGCTCAAAGCGATGCTAAACTTGCTGAATTTATTGCCGAATGTAAAAACACTAAAACTGCTGAAGCTGATATGGCGACGATGGAAAAGAAAGGTATGCCAACGGGCTATTATGCCATTCATCCATTAACTGGCAATAAAGTGCCAGTTTGGATCGCTAATTTTGTACTAATTGAGTATGGTACTGGTGCAGTTATGGCAGTACCGGGGCACGATGAGCGTGATTACGAATTTGCTACTAAATATAACCTACCAATTAAACCGGTTATTTTGAACCAAGAAGGTAATGCACCCGATCTTTCTAAGCAAGCTTATACCGAACATGGTAAATTATTTAATTCTGGCGAATTTAATGGCCTTGATTTTGAGCAAGCATTCAATGCGATTGCAGATAAGCTAACTGCTCTTGGTATTGGTACTCGGAAAGTCAATTATCGCTTACGCGATTGGGGCGTTTCACGCCAACGCTATTGGGGTGCACCAATTCCAATGGTTACTCTAGAAGATGGCACCACGATTCCAACACCGGAAGATCAATTGCCTGTTATCTTACCAGAAGATGTCGAAATGAATGGTATCACAAGCCCAATTAAAGCCGATCCTAACTGGGCTAAAACTATGGTTAATGGTCAACTCGCCTTACGCGAAACCGACACTTTCGACACGTTTATGGAATCATCTTGGTACTACGCGCGTTATACTTGCCCTCACTATGACAAAGGCATGTTAGATGAAAAAGCAGCGAATTATTGGTTACCTGTCGATCAGTATGTAGGCGGTATTGAGCATGCGATTATGCATCTTCTTTATTTCAGATTCTTTCATAAGTTAATGCGTGATTTTGGTTTAGTCACATCTGACGAACCAGCCAAACGTTTACTTTGCCAAGGCATGGTATTAGCTGATGCATTTTATTACACCAGTCCAACGAATGAACGTATTTGGGTATCACCAACAGAGGTGACCATTGAGCGTGATGAAAAAGGTCGTATTGCTAAAGCTGTTGATAATAAAGGTAATGAACTTGTGCATGCAGGTATGACAAAGATGTCAAAATCCAAGAATAATGGTATTGACCCGCAAGAGATGGTCGAAAAATACGGTGCAGATACGGTTCGCTTATTTATGATGTTTGCCTCACCTGCTGATATGACCCTTGAATGGCAAGAATCAGGTGTTGAAGGTGCCAATCGCTTCATTAAACGTGTATGGCGACTAGTGTATGAGCATGCACAAAAAGGCCAAACAGCAGAGCTTAATGTTGCCTCACTTGACAACAATCAGAAATCATTACGTCGTGAATTACATAAAACGATTGCCAAAGTAAGTGATGACATTGGTCGCCGTCAAACATTTAATACTGCAATTGCGGCGGTAATGGAATTTATGAATCGCTTGCAAAAAGCACCTCAAGAATCTGAACAAGATCGTGCATTAATGAACGAAGCGTTAAATGCTATTGTTCGTTTACTTTATCCTATGATGCCTCATGCTTGTTTTGTGATGTGGCAAGCGTTAGGACACAGCCAATCCATTGATGATAGCCAATGGCCAGTTGCAGATGATTCAGCAATGGTTGAGGATGAAAAACTCATTGTGATACAAATCAATGGTAAAGTACGCGGCAAATTTACCGTACCAGCAAATGCGGATCAAGATTCGGTCATAGAACAAGCTAAACAAGAACCCAATATCCAAAAATATTTGGTTGATGTTTCGATTCGAAAAGTGATTTATGTGCCTGGTAAATTATTAAATCTTGTTGTTGGTTAATATTGTTTATAACTCAATATAGGCGGTAGTGGATATGAAAAAATATTTAGCTTTTCTCATGTTATTAACAATATCCTTAACTGGATGTGGATTTCATTTACAACACGAGACAGAAGTGCCAACACGTTTTAAAACGATGTCTTATGTAAGTCATGATCCTTATGGACGGCTTTCACGAGATATTAAAGAATTGTTACGCGATAATCACGTTACGTTAGCCAATACTGGGGATTCACAAAATCATCCAGTATTAAAGGTCGTAAGAGATTCATTAAATCGTAGCACAATATCAATTTATAAAGATGGTAAAGCAGCGGAATATCAATTAGTTTTAACTGTTGAGACACAAGTGATTATCGAAAATGAAAAAATTTACCCAATTAATGTTCGTGTTTTCCGAACATTTTTCGATAATCCATCAGCCGCGCTTGCGAAAACGACTGAACAAGATTTGATTGAAGATGAAATGTATGTGGAAGCAGCCAAACAAATTATTCGAAAATTAAAATCTGTTGATGCCATTAATTAACAAATTGATATGATTAAAATCAACGCTGATCAAATCACAACAAAATTAGGATCGCCTTATTATTTAATAATAGGGAATGATCCTTATTTACAACACTATGCCCACACTCAATTAAAAACCTCTTTTAAACAATTAGGATTTAATGAACCATACACGTTTAATATAGATAATCAAACCGATTGGTCAACTATCTTTGACAGTTGCCAAGAAATGAATTTGTTTTCTGACAATACATTGATTTTATTGGATTTTGGTGAAGGTTCAATCAATGCCAATATTACCACTAAGCTCAATGCGTTAAGTGAAATGTTAACTTCTGATGTTGTCTTAATCATTAATGTAAATAAAATCACTAAAACGAATGAAAACGCACCATGGTACAAAAGATTATCTGATAAGTTAGTTGTGGTAAGTTGTAATACTCCTGATGAGGTTCAATTACCTAAGTGGGTTATCAATCATCTGCAGCAAAAACAGATGCAGATTGAACCACAGGCAATTGAGTTACTCTGTTACTATTATGAGGGTAATTTACTTGCATTAACTCAAATTATTGAACAATTAAAATTACTGTTCCCAAATCAGACTATCAATTATGATCAAGTCGAAAGTAATATTAATGATTCAGCAATATTTTCGCCTTATCATTGGATTGATGCAATGATGTCACATAAAACTAAGCGCGCAGCCCATGTAATGCAACAGCTAAAGATGAATGAATTTGAACCATTAATTTTACTGCGTATTATACAACGAGAACTTATCTTACTCATCAATTTGAAAAAAGGATTATTAACCAAATCGTTTAAACAAGTTTTTGACGAATATAAAATTTGGCAAAATAAAAGACCGATGTATAGCGCTTATTTAAATCGTTTTGATATTAAAGATCTATTTAATACACTCAAGCAACTGACTGAAATTGAAATACGTTTTAAACATGATAATCAATTACAAATTTGGGATGCTTTATCTGCTCTAACACTTCAATTTATGGGATTGAATAAATGTTAACAGCTTTGTTAGGTGGTACATTTGATCCCGTGCATTATGGACATATACATCCCGCTATGGCTTTAGCCAAAGAAATTGGCTTAACCCAAATTAGCTTATTACCTAACCAAACTCCTCCACATAAACCACCGCCAGTAGCAACAACTGAGCAACGTCTGGCGATGCTAAATTTGGCGATAGAGGATGTTCCTTTATTTTCAATTGATACTCGGGAAATATCATCTGAAAAATTAAAGAGACCTTCCTATACAATTGAAACGTTAGAAAAATGGCGTCAGGAAAATAGTTATGAAAAAGGGTTAGCATTTATTATGGGTCAAGATTCATTGCTGAGCCTACCTACTTGGCATAAATGGCAAACACTGCTTGATTATTGCCATTTGCTCATTTGTCGTAGACCTGGCTATGCAGAAAAAACCAATAATATCGAGTTACAAAATTGGATAGCTGCACATCAGACAATGAATGTTAAAGATTTACATGATTCTCCTTATGGTTACATTTTTTTTGCTCATACACCACTTGAAAATATTTCAGCTACGGAAATCAGACAAAATATCAACACTAAACAAAACTATAAAAATTTGTTGCCAGCTAAAGTTTGGCATTATATTCATCAACATGCACTTTATAACACAAAGAAAAAGTAGAAAGGACTTTACATCTGACAGTTTTTTCGGCATTATTTTGCCGCTAAGTTTATATATTCTAAATTCAGTTTTTTTATGTTTATGCTGTAATTTGCGAAGTCCTATTTTAAACAATCAATATGGTAACGAAAAAGCTTATGGTTTTTTCACGCACATGTTAATCGTGTGAAATATGATTTGCAATTTAAGTATATTTAATTTGTATTTATTATTTAAGAGGCCCAAATGGCAAAAGAAGATAACATTGAAATGCAAGGTACAATACTTGATACACTCCCAAACACGATGTTCCGTGTTGAACTCGAAAATGGTCATGTTGTTACTGCACATATTTCTGGTAAGATGCGAAAAAATTACATTCGTATTTTAACTGGTGATAAAGTAACTGTTGAAATGACGCCTTACGATCTCTCTAAAGCACGTATCATATTCCGTAGTCGCTAATATCGTTATCAAAATAATCCACACAACCGATTATTTATCTCTTTCTTAATAAAAGGCCGTCGACAAACGTCGACGGAAAATTAGGAAGTTTTGGAAAATCTGGAGCATTAATCTGCTTTGGAAAAATCCATTTCATCGTATTTTACCCATTTGGTCTTTTTGACTATTTTGTAGGTAAAATAAATCGCAAAGAATAATGGTATACCAATGTAAGTGGCAATTACACCATTCCAATCTATAGTGTCTTGTAAAAACGCTTCATAATTTTGTCCTAAAGTAATAATTAAGCATAATACAAAGGCAAAAATAGGACCAAATGGAAAGCAACTTGAACGGTAAGGCAATTTATTGACATCATTACCTTGAATCAGGTAACCCTTTCTAAAACGATAATGGCTAATAGCAATGCCAAGCCAAGCAATAAATCCTGTCATACCCGACATATTAAGTAACCACAAATAAACGGCTTGATCTTTATACATTGAAGTTAAAAAACAGAGCATCGCAACAAATGTGGTTGCTAACAATGCTGCACGTGGTACACCTGATGATGATAAGTGACCAAATATTTTTGGTGCTTTTCCTTCTCGAGCTAGTGCGTAAAGCATACGTGTTGATGCATAAAGACCCGAGTTACCTGCAGATAAAACTGAAGTTAAAATAACGGCATTCATCAAAGCCGCAGCTGACAACAGTCCAGCATGTTGGAATACTAATGTAAATGGACTAACACTGATATCCGCTTCATCATTGCGTAGCAAATTAGGATCAGTATAAGGAATAATCAAACTGATAACTAAAATTGCAAAGATATAAAATAATAATATACGCCAAAATACTTGTCGCATAGCTCTTGGGATATTTTTTTCAGGATCCTTTGATTCACCCGCTGCAATACCAATTAATTCAGTACCTTGGAATGAAAATCCAACCACCATTGCGACACCAATCATTGATGAAAATCCACCGACAAAAGGCGCATCACCGACTTGCCAGTTTTGCCAACCTGCACTTTCTGCACCACGTAAAATGCCGATTATCATCAACAATCCAACAACGATAAATACAATAACTGTGACGACTTTAATTAAAGAAAACCAAAACTCAGCCTCACCAAATCCTTTGACGGAAATATAATTTAAACAAAATATAATGCTTAAAAAGAGTAGACTCCATAACCAACTGTAAGCCCCTGCATCAATCCAATACGAGATAACCAACTGAGCGGCAACTAAATCAACAGCAACAGTTATTGCCCAGTTATACCAGTAGTTCCAACCGATTGCAAAACCAAATGCTTCATCGACATAACGTGCACCATAAGTTGCGAATGTTCCTGAAACAGGTAAATAGGCGGCAAGTTCACCAAGACTGGTCATTAAAAAATACACCATCACGCCAATAATGGCGTATGAAAGTAGCGCACCACCTGGGCCTGCTTGAGCAACTGTTGCACCAGATGCTACAAATAGCCCCGTTCCGATTGAACCACCGATAGCAATCATCGTTAAATGACGAGCTTTTAAATCTCGTTTTAATTTATTTTTCATAACAATGTTCTTCTGTTTATTGATATTAAATTTCATAGAAAAAACAGCTATCAGTTAAGATATTTCCTAATCTGTATAGCAAAAATTAATTCTATAATTATTGATATTTATTACTAGATATTGAAGTGCGGTGAAGTTTATCAAAAAAACAACTTTTCGAGATAAATAATTCTAATAATCGATCTGGTTTGTTAAATTTAAGCAATACTTAATTGCTAGTCAACTGTTCTAATTGAGTTAAATAATGCATAGCGTGTTGTCGATTATTGCCACACATTTCAAAACAGGGTTTTAATCGACCACAAACTAACGGTCTTGATGGTTGCTTGAAAAGACCACATTGAAAATTATCATCTAAATGAATGCAAGCAATACCTGCAGGTTTGCCATTAGGCATACCAGGAATTGCGGATGAAATTGAGGGTGCAATACAGCAAGCCCCACATTTTTTTCGACATTCATATACATTAACCATACTATTTCCTTTATTTTAAGGTTTTTCGACAAATTTTGATGGTGACAATAGCAAGTTAGCGGTAAAATAGCGAGCTCATTTTTACCTTGTCTGATCCTTACTATCATAAATTGTGAAGAATAAATATTATGGCTAAAGCAAATGAAATAAAACGTGGCGATGCGGTCACATACAATGGAAAACTCCTTCTTGTTAAAGACATCGATGTTCAAAGTCCTAGTGCTCGCGGTGCCAGTACACTGTATAAAATGCGTTTTACCGATGTAAAAAACGGAGGTAAAGTAGAAGAACGTTTCAAAGGTGATGATATTATCGAAACCATTGAACTTTCTCGTCGTCCAGTCAGTTTTTCTTATATCGATGGCGATGAATATGTGTTTATGGACAATGAAGACTATACGCCATTTATCTTCAAAAAAGAACAAATTGAAGAAGAGTTACTGTTCATTCCAGAAGGTGGTATGAATGGCATTCAAGTGTTGATGGCGGATGGTGATGTGATTGCCTTAGAATTACCACAAACAGTAGATTTAGAAATTATTGAAACCTCACCAAGCATCAAAGGTGCTTCAGCAAGTGCTCGCACTAAACCAGCCACATTATCAACGGGTCTTGTTATACAAGTACCTGAATACATTGATAACCATGAAAAAATCAAAATTCATATTGCTGAACGTCGTTACATGAGCCGTGCTGAGTAATCTATAAAATTGTGATGAATACATATAATCAAAATAAATTACATAAACGATTGCGTCGCTTAACTGGCGAGGCAATCGCTGATTTTAATATGATCGAAGATGGCGATCGTATTATGGTATGTTTATCAGGTGGTAAAGATAGCTATACTCTACTTGATATCCTTATTAATTTGAAAATGAGCGCACCGATCAACTTTGAATTAATAGCGGTAAATTTAGATCAAAAGCAACCAGGATTTCCTGAACATATTCTACCTCAATATTTAGAATCATTAGGTATTGAGTATAAGATCGTACAGGAAAATACTTACGGTATTGTGAAAGAAAAGATCCCTGAAGGTAAAACTACCTGTTCGCTTTGCTCACGCTTACGACGGGGGATATTATACCGCACGGCAACCGAACTGGGCGCGACCAAAATAGCATTAGGGCATCATCGTGATGATATTTTAGAAACCCTGTTTTTAAATATGTTCTATGGTGGTAAGCTAAAAGCCATGCCTCCCAAACTGATGAATGATTCTGGTGAGCATATTATTATCCGTCCCCTTGCTTATTGCAAAGAGAAGGATATTGCCAAATATGCTGAAATTAAGCAGTTCCCAATTATTCCTTGTAATCTTTGTGGTTCACAACCAAATTTACAACGTCAAGTCATTAAAGAGATGCTAAATGAGTGGGATAAAAAATATCCAGGTCGTATTGAAACTATGTTCCGAGCTACCCAAAATATTACTCTGTCTCACTTATGTGACACTAACCTTTTTGATTTTAGAGGAATCAAAAAAGGGGATAATGCCGTGAATGGCGGCGATATTGCTTTTGACCGCGAAGAGATTGCTCCCACCAGGAGTTTTGATGCCTCAGAATTTGAAGAGCAAGATTTGATCCTATGGAAAGAAGCAAAATAACCCCTTTCAAATAGTGAATATCCATTATCGGCTAACTACCCTCTATTAACCGATAATGGATCACCTAAACTATTACGTTAACCACTTTTGCCAACTCTGATTGACAATCTGTTTTTCTTGATAAAATTGTAAATTATTGACTGTACTTGGTAATAATTGCAGCGCAAGCTGATGAATTTTATTACGCATGTTAATATAAGCGTGAGTTAATTGCTTAGCTTCATGACTGTCCATAATTTGATAATGAGTGGCTAACTCCAATATTCGAACATTGTCACTCCAAGCGGTCATTTTAGGATGTGTATTAGCATAATTGAGCACCAAATATTGTGATAAAAATTCAATGTCACCAATGCCACCTTCATCAATTTTGAGGTTAAACAGTTCAGTTTGGTGAGTTCCTAAATAATTTCGCATTTTTTCACGCATTTGCCTAACTTCAATTTTTAATTGGTTTTCATCACGTGGTTTGCAAAGCACGTCGTGACGAATTTGGTTGAAACGTTTTATTAGGGCACTTTCACCATAAACTGCACGAGCTCTTACTAAAGCTTGATGTTCCCATGTCCATGCTTCATTCATTTGATAATCAGCAAAGGAATCTAAACTGCATGCGAGTAAGCCAGCATCGCCTTGTGGGCGTAATCTGACATCCACTTCATAGAGGATACCAAAACTAGTACGCACATTGAATAAGTGAATAATACGTTGAACCAAGCGTAAATAAAATTGGCGACTATCAATCTGTTTCTCACCATTAGTGAGGCTATTTGCAGGACAATCATGCAGAAAAACCAAATCCAGATCAGAACCATATCCCAACTCCCAACCGCCTAATTTACCATAAGCAACCACAATTATTCCTTTATCATTATGGGCTAAATGGGCTGGTTTACCATAACGTTCAATCATCTGATTCCAAGCCATTTGTACAACAAAATCAAGTAATGCTTCCGCCACATAAGTCAGGTGATCACTGACTTTCATAGTGGATAATACATGTTCCACATCGGCTGCGGCAATGTGCAATAATTGCATCTGTTTAAATTGACGCAAGGCTTCTAATTGCTGTTCTTCATCGTCAATTTGAATGCGTAATAAGTATTGATAAAGTTGACTTTTATACTCATTAGGTGCAACCGTTTGATAAAGTGAATTAATATCAATTAATTCATCTAATAAAATTGGATAGTGAGCCAGTTGATCACTAATCATTGGGGATGCACTACATAAACGAATCAACTGCCTTAATGCACTTGGATATTCGAGCAATAGCTCTAAATAAGTCGTACGACTAACAATGTTTACCAATAAAGGGAAAATGCGCAAAAAAACCATGATTGCCTGAGGTTCATTACAAACAGCATCTAATATACGAGGCATTAATTGATCGAGTATTTCACGCCCACGTACACCTATTGTACGTTTACCAATATCATTACGAAATTGAATAAGCATTTGACAAAGTTGCTCTGCTTCGCTATCTGAATAGTTTGGCAATACAGCTTGTATATCACTTAATTGCAAATCAGGAACCCATAGATCATCAAACAGATCATTATATTGTTTTGTGCTCGGGATCGATTGTGAATCATCGTTACCAATAAGGGTATCAAATATCTGGCGATTTTGTTGCATACGAATAGCTAACTGTTGACTAAATTCTGACCAATTCGAAAATCCCATATTGGTAGCTAAACGAATTTGGTCAAGTTCTTCTTCTGGTAATGTCTGAGTTTGCTCATCATTAATCGCTTGCAGTAAATTTTCGCAGCGGCGTAAAAATAAGTAATTGTTCCGTAATTGAGCAACTTCATTAGTATCAAGCAGTGCTTCTTGTTCAATTACCTGTAACGCAGTAAGTAAGGAACGTGTTTGTAATCCTATGACACGGCCTCCTCGAATCAGTTGAAAAACCTGTACAATAAATTCGATTTCGCGAATGCCACCCGCGCCTAGTTTAATATTGTTTTTTAAACCACGACGACGCACTTCACGTTCAATCATACTTTTCATATTACGCAGTGATTGTAAAACACTAAAATCAATATAACGACGATAGACAAAAGGTTTAAGCATTTGGTAAAGTTCTTTGCTATAGGGATCTTGTTGATCTCCTAATACTTTTACCTTAACCATAGCATAACGTTCCCAATCTCGCCCTTGTTCTTGGTAATAATCTTCCATAGATGAAAAACTTAAAACTAAAGGTCCTCCCTCTCCAAGTGGGCGTAATCGCATATCCACACGGTATACAAATCCATCTTCGGTAAGATTATCGAGTACTTTTATTAAACGTTGTCCTAAGCGAGTAAAAAATACAGCATTATCCAGTTCTCGCCGACCACCTTGTGTTTGCCCATGTTCAGGATAAGTAAAAATTAAATCAATATCGGAGGAAAAATTCAGTTCTCCTCCTCCTAATTTTCCCATACCCAATACCAACAAAGGTTGACGTTTACCTTGATGACTATACGGTGTTCCCCACTCTTTACAACTTAATTCATATAACCAATCACGTGCCGTTACAATTATGACCTCAGCGAGTTCACTTAATTGAGTTAATATTTGTTCATCGCTACTGGTATGAATTAGTTGTGACCATTCAAGCCTTACTAACATATAACGTCTAAATAATCTTAATGCTTTCATCAATGCCATTTCATCTGAGACAGATGTTAATTGTTCATTAAGCCATTGTTGGTAATAAGACCTTTCGTCAGCTTGTGGTGGGTATTGAATAATATTTGCAAGCCACTTAGGATATCGATAGAAAGTATCGACCATAAAATCACTTTGCACCAAAATATTTAGATTATCCTGAACATAATCTGGATCACATTGTGATAATTGTGATGTTATTTTCTGCTTTTGTTGATTCAAAATTTCAGATTGTGACATATCCTTTTCTCGTATTAATGACGATATTCGCTTACCTTATCTACATCTAATATTACTCTTTATTTAACTGTGCAATTAACATTAGTTTCAAAACTGTATTTACTGGACTGTAAGCAAAATCAGAAACGGAATGAATACTCGTGATTGCTTGCTGCCACTGTTTAAATTCAGATTCATTTGCAATATCGTGATTAGCTAAAATTTCACTTATTTGAAGTAATAGTTGTTGATAAAACGCAAGATCAGTATTTTCGAGTGCATACTCTTCGTTTTTTTGCCAAAAATTTAATAGACTTGATAAATCATGTTGAATTTGCAAGCAAAAAGGTGTGCAATTAAGTGGTACGTTTTTCAATAATCGATAACCACGTGACGCCTTACTTTGTGAAAAAAGATGTAAATTAAATCTGCTCAACTCAATGGCAAAGTTGATTAAATCATCTTTATTTCCTTGTTTTATCTCTAATTCAACTTCTTGTATTAATTTTGATTTACCATCTGAGATGATTTCTCCTTGATCTAAGGCGACTTCAATTTCGCTATTAGCAAATGAAATTAACCATGTTTGCCGATCAAAATGTGTTGAAAATAAAGGGTGCAGCATTTTTTGTAAATTTGTGATATTACAATCTTTGGGAAAGGCACTGCTTGGAAGCAATGTTAAGTCGAGATGGTCATCTGGTAGATTAGCATTAAATTCAGAACGTTCATGTAGACCAGCAACAGCTTTGTTACCATGTTTTATGGTTATTTCAAATTGTTTACCGAACTTATTTTGTGTTCCCCTGATACGTAAACCATAGCCATTTGATCGTAAATAGTAATCTTGAGTATCATAATAAGTATTATAAAGCTTTAGTTCATTAATGTTGTTTTGAATTTTTGAAGCGGTTTCAAATTCAGCTTGATCACAACTTGTCCATTGATTTAAAAAAAGTTTCAAATCATGAATATTGTTAGTTGCAATTCCAAATTTTAATTCGATTTCTTTCATTATGTTCAGTTAAATCAGTTAATTTTTTATATCATATACTGATTTTCCCAATAAATACACTTAATCCATTGCTAACAAAAACGGTTATTTTTGCAGAGAACAAAGTCAGGCAAATAAACCATTATTATCCATTAATTATGGATAGTTACTTTGTTCAACAATACTTTCTTTCTCTCATAAACTTGTTATCGGTATTCCTTAAAGTGGGTAGGGGTGTGCAAACATAATGGCAATATTATTGTTTATTCATGCTTTCAATATTAATTTCCTCAAAACGATTACTTGAATTGTTCTCAGGGATATTCATACATGACATGAAGAAAATTTATTAATAATCATTATTATTGCTCAACAATACGTTTGATCGCTTCATCATATAAACGATAACTGATAGAATTTTCAATGGCAATACATGAATTATTTTACCTATTGCCCGTTAGTTAAGCGGGCATTGATAGGCATTAAAAATAAATTCTAACTATAATGCTATTATTGAAAAAATTATTTTACCACTCTAAATGGATTGGTCTTTTTCGCAGGAGGTGCTTTGGATTGATTATTTTGCTTGTCTTGTAACATTCGATATTGAGGTTCATCCTCAAATCCCATTCCTACTCCATTTTCACGAGCATAGATCGCTTCGATGGCAGACATAGGGACAACGATATGTTGTGGTACACCTGAAAAGCGAGCATTAAATTCAATTTGCTCATTATTCGATATGTATTGACCTACGGATTGTGGTGCAATGTTTAAAACAATCTGATTATTCTGTACAAACTCTTGTGGAACTAATACTCCATAAATAGAAGTATTCACCACAATATAGGGAGTTAAATCATTATCCAGAATCCAATCATAAAAAGCCCTAAATAAATAAGGGCGGCGAGGAGTCATTTGCTCAAGTTCCATAAAAAAATACCTTGTATAACAAATAGTGCTAGTTAGATAAAATTATTTATTATGCTCTCATCTTTCTTTCATCATCGGTAAGAGACTGAGTAAAAGCAGGACGTTCAAAAATCCGCGCCATATAATTTAAATAATTTTTTTCAGCGACTTTAGGTAAATCAATATCAAGCATTGGTAGGCGCCATAATAATGGAGCAAAATAACAATCACATAAAGTAAAATCATCACTCATAAAATAATCTTTTTCTTTAAAGATAACTGAAATCGAAACAAGATCATCCAATAAGTTTTTACGGGCGGTTTTAGCTGCATTGCTATTAGGATCGGCAATAATAGTTTCGTAAGCGCAATACCACTCTTTTTTGATACGATACATGGTTAAGCGAGCGTTTGCGCGGAGAATAGGATAAACCGGCATCAAAGGAGGATGTGGGAATCGTTCATCAAGATATTCTAATGCAATATGAGGTTCGTATAAAGTGAGATCGCGATCAATTAACGTTGGGATAGTTGCATATGGATTGAGATCCAATAATTCTTGAGGTAAATCATCTGCGGTTACAAATTCGATTTCAGCAGTCACACCTTTTTCTGCCAGTACAAAACGAATCTGATGGCCGTAAATATCTGTTGTATCACAAAATAATGTCATAACAGAACGTTTATTAACAGCAACAACCATGCTCACTCCCAATAACCAAAGTTAAAATAAGTTAGTTTAGTAACTATTCTAACAAATTGGATAACAAATTTGTTAAAAAATTGCATTTTATTGCTATCTTTCTTGTAAGGAATTATTTTCAGACAAGAAGTTTAAGGTTAACTATACGTTTGAGTAAAAAATGATCGTTCTATTGGTTGTAATCTTTAAATTTAAAAGATTAGGATTATAGCAAATAGACTATGTGGCATTTAATCACTCACTTCCATGGCTGTTGTAAATATGATAATAATTAGCCATAAAAAAACCCAGCTTTTGACTGGGTTTTGAAAACAACTTTGTAACGTATGCAATTAACGTTTGCTGAATTGTGGACGACGACGTGCTTTGCGCAGACCCACTTTTTTACGTTCAACTTGACGAGCATCACGAGTAACAAAACCTGCTTGACGTAATGCAGAACGTAATGTTTCGTCATATTCCATTAATGCACGAGTAATACCGTGGCGAATCGCACCAGCTTGACCCGAAATACCTCCACCTTTAACAGTGATGTATAGATCAAGTTTGTCAGTCATTTCAACTAACTCTAAAGGTTGCATAACAACCATACGAGCAGTATCACGACCAAAGTATTGTTCTAATGAACGTTTATTAATAACGATATTTCCACTACCTGGTTTAATGAACACGCGAGCAGCAGAACTTTTGCGGCGACCTGTACCGTAATATTGATTATCAGCCATCTTCTATCCCCTTAAATATCTAGTACTTGCGGTTGTTGTGCCGCATGATTGTGCTCACTACCAGCATAAACTTTTAGTTTACGGTACATTGCACGACCAAGAGGACCTTTCGGTAACATGCCTTTTACAGCAATTTCGATGACTTGTTCAGGATGACGTTCAATCATTTCTCTAAAAGTCGCTTCTTTAAGTCCACCGATGTAGCCAGTATGACGATAATAAATTTTATCAGTGCGTTTTTTGCCTGTTACAGCAACTTTTTCTGCATTGATAACAATGATATAGTCACCAGTATCAACATGTGGTGTGTATTCTGCTTTGTGTTTACCACGCAAACGGCTTGCGATTTCAGTAGCTAAACGACCTAACGTTTTACCTGCTGCATCAACAACATACCAGTCGCGTTTAACTGTTTCTGGTTTAGCTGAAAAAGTACTCATTCGTAATTATCCAATTTTTTAATTAATCTCACGTTAATAAATCACTTGATTTATTTACACTTTTTGATTGTTGCTATTAACTAACTAACCCCTTCGAGTTGTTACATTAACTTTGACAACCGAAAACAACGTTGGGAAAAACGTTGTTGTAACGTGGGTGCCAATATTATACAGAAATATTATAAAAGTGCTAGCGTAAAAATAAAAAATCATGGCGAGAATAAACGCTTGCTGTTAAACTTAAAATCATAGATAAATCATAGAGTATTGATACCATGAATACGACCATTACACTGTCTGAAAAAGATTATATAAGTCAAGGATTACACCGCAAATGTTATCATAATCCTAAAGATGTAAATCAATGCATTAAAGTTAATTATAATGAAGGAGCAGAAGAAGAAACCAACCGCGAAATTGCCTATTATAAACATCTTATTAAACGAAATATATCGTTTGATGCATTAGCTAAATATTATGGACCTGTTTCAACCAATTATGGTAAAGGTCATATCTTTGAGCTGGTTCGAGATTATAATGGCAAAACCGCAACGCCACTGGAACAATATCTTGCTGATAACTTGTTAACCGAAAAATATTTTGATTCCTTAGTCATGGGACTTAAAGAGTTAAAATCCGCATTATTGAAAGATCGTATTATTACCATGACCATCAAAAGTAAGAACATCTTATTTCAACATTTAAATGAAACAAATAGTCGTTTGATTATTATCGATAATATCGGCAATTCTACTTTTATTCCAATAGCAAATTACCTTCCTTATTTTGCTAAATCTAAAATTGAACGTACTTGGCAGCGCTTTTTAGTATCTATCGTTAAAGAAAATAGCAATAACCCTTTGATTACTCGTTTAATTGACGCGGTGAATCAGTAAGTTGTAATTGCGCAATCGCACCTTTCGTATTGTCAGATCGATTTTTTAATGTAAATAGACCATGGTGTAACTTAGCTATACGATTAACAATACTCAAACCAAGCCCAATACCGTTATGCTTACGATCCATACGGAAAAAGGCTTGAGTAAGTTTTTCACTTTTGGATTCGTCAATGCCTGCCCCCTCATCTTCCACACTTATAATGATATTTTTATTATCTTTATAGCAACTTACCACTATTTTGGTGTTTTTTGGGCTGTATCGATAACTGTTTTCAACTAAATTACGCAATAGTAACCTAATCAAAGTAACATCACCATTAAATAAAAGATTCGAGTCAGGTATATTCCATTCAATTGATTGAAATTTCTGTTTGGTTAATTCCGTTAATTCATCGGATAATGGGAACATAATATCATGATAAAAATTAATTTGTTGATATTGTCCAACGGTAAATTTTTGACTAGCACGCGCTGACATCAATAATTGCTCAACAGTATTGACCAAACGGTCAATTCTGTCGATTAATTCTGTACAATCAATCTTGTTTTTTGTTTCTAATAATTCTAAATGTAAACGAATGCCAGCAAGTGGCGTTCGCATTTCGTGCGCCACATCGGCAGTAAAAAGTCGTTCTTGTGCTAAAGTTGTATTAAGTCGAATAAACAGATTATTTAGTACTGAAGTGATGGACTTTATTTCACGCATGTTACTAATCGGCAAAATGGGTTTTAAATTTTCTTCAGTGCGCTGATTAAGATCTTTTTCCAAAATCTCTAACGGTTTGGTAATCCATTTAATCGCTTTATAGGCTAAAAATAATGTCACTAACATCATGGTAAAAGCAGAACAAAACAGAGCAAAAATGGCTTCAAGTTCTTCATGCTCAACCACTTCATCAATTTTATTTTGGCTCAGTGTTAAATTCACCAATACATCAATTTGTTCCTTACTTTCATGCCATAACCAAAAGACGGTGATAATTTGGCAAATGAGCATAATTGCGCCTAAAGTAAAAAAAAGATTCCAGCGAATACTGTGACGAATATTACTAACAGATTTTACGATCATAATAAGTTTATTTATTTAATAGGTAATTAAGAACCATCGCTAAGTTGATAGCCATAGCCACGAACAGTTCGAATAAAATTTTTCCCGAGTTTATTACGTAATCCATGAATATAAACTTCCAAGACGTTTGAGCTGGGATCGCTTTGCCAATCATAAAGATCATTTTGCAGTAAATCACGATGCACCTTTTCACCTGCTTTTAACATCAATCGAGACAAAACAATAAACTCTTTAGGTGTTAATATTATTTCTTCATTATTGAGAGTCACTTTTTGCTGTTTGATGTCAATAGTAATTGAACTATAACTAATTAAATTATCAGCGGTTCCTTGATTACGACGAATTAATGCCCGTACTCTAGCTAATAATTCCGTTAAAGCAAAAGGTTTGATTAAATAGTCATCAGCACCTAAATCTAAACCTTCGACTCTATCCTCAATTGTATCGCGAGCGGTAAGAATAAGGACGGGTGTATCAATTTGCTTTTTTCGCCATCGGGTAAGCAATTCTAAACCATCACAATCCGGTAAACCCAGATCTAAAATAATCAAACTAAATTGCCCAAATTGGATAAATTGTTCAGCCTGCTTACCTGTCGATGCTATCTCGCACACATAATTATTGGATGTAATACCATCATACAGACCTTTTTGTAACAAACTATCATCTTCAACAATAAGTATTTTCATTATCATTTACTCTAATCGGAATTTAGTGATCAAGTCGATAGTTGATGACTTATTATAAATTTAGCTTGGCATAATAAATCGGTTAATGACAATTTATCAGATAACTATCGATTAAATAATTTAGTTATATGTATCCAGCATTTTTTTATTATCAATGAAGATACAATGCTTACAATAAATCCAACAAAAATATCTAATGGCCAATGTACCCCTAGATAGATACGACTCCAACTGACCAACAATGCAACTAATGCCAATAAAGATAAAGTTGTTTTAGTTCGCTGCGTTTTATTAAAAAAAGCAGTAAAAAATAGAGTCCATACAAAGACCGCATGTTGGCTTGGTAGCGAGCTTGTTTTATCATGAAAAAGGTAATTCGTTCCGACATCTACTGCAAATGGTCGTGGAGAATAAAATAGATGACGAATAATAAAAGTAATCAATAATGCAATTGCTAAACCTATTACCATTTTAATGATAAGCTGCCGATAATTAGGATGAATAAACCAATCAATACTCATAATAATAATAGGGACATAGACTAAATATTTAGCACAAAAAATAGCAAAGTTAACAAATGATTTCGATGCTTGATCCGACGCATTGATTAATAGAAAAATTTGGGTATTAAAATCATGCCACATTGATCATTACCAGATTAATTACAGTTATTCATAATTTAATGCATAAATCTTAAAAGAACCTTAATAACAAAATACTCAATTAATCAATAAATTTTTATCAAACAAAATCGTTAAATGATTCATTATTTTGCATGAAACAAACGACTTTTTGTTAAAAACGATACAACAATATCTAGAAATAAACAAATGATAAAATAAACAATGATAACAAATGAAAATATTTCGGTCGGATACACCATACTGCGATTATTAATTTGTGTGGCAATAAAAGTAAATTCAGCAACACCAACGATATAAGCCAAGGAAGTATCTTTAATTAGCGACACCCATTGATTAACAAAAGATGGCATCATCATTTTAATAGCTTGAGGTAAAATAATATAGATAATAACTTGGGTTTTAGAGAATCCTAAGGAAAATGCAGCTTGCCACTGATCTTTCGCCACAGCAATCATACCGGCATTCACACAATGGCCAATGTAAGCAGCACCAATAACAGATAATGCAAAAACAACGGTTGTAATTGCCGGTACATTCACATTAAGTAATACAGGCAATAAAAAATAAGTCCAAAATATGAGCATAATCACTGGAATTGCTCTTAAAAAGCCTAGCACACTAATGAATAAAGAGCGAACAAGACCTTTAGTCACCGTTAATCCAACGCCAGCTAAAATCCCTATAAAAGTTGAAAACACAATCGCTGCTAAACTCATTAAGAGTGTTAAAAATATTCCGCCAGGAAAGTTACCCCACATCATATAACTTAAATTATGATAAATAACTTCTAAACCTTTAAGTTCCATAATAAGTCACTACACCTTATTTCTTATTTGGATGTGCTTAGCTTGATAAATATTGCCTAATGTGCCAATTATTACAATAGCCAAAATATATAAAAATGTTGCGATAGCAAAGTCTTGAAAAGTTTTTAATGATTCGGTTTCAACTTGCCTTGAAACATAAGATAGCTCTAATACTCCTATCGCCATTGTTAGTGATGAATTTTTGACAATATTCATATATTGACCAATTAGGGGAGGAAAGGCGATACCAAAACTTTGAGGTAAAATTATAAAACGCATACTTTCCCACCATGTTAATCCCAATGCTAAAGCTGCTTGTTGTTGCCCTACTCTCACGCCTGCCATACCTGCTCTAAATTCTTCTGCAATAAAAGCACTGGAATAACATGTCAATCCAATAAAACCAATAATAAATTCAAATGATGGCATTTTTAATGTAAAAAACCATAACTGAATCTGTGGTTCGTCAAACAACCATATTTTAAATTCGTTGGGCAGCAAGTTTCCAATACCAAAATACCAAAAGAACAGTTGAGGTAATAATGGAGAATAACGAAAAATTGCGTTATATCCTATTACAATACCTTTAACCAATTTAATTCGACTTTGCTGAGCAACAAACAGCAAAAAACCCAAAATGGTCGAAAAAACGATAGTAAGAAATGAGATGGCTAAGGTTACTAAAAAACCGTCCCATAACCACCATAAATAGCGAGATTCAATTAATTGATCTAACATGATTTATTCGCTTTGACCTATTTTAAATTCACCACGAGGCATTGCTGATTTAGTATTAGGACCAAACCAACGATTATAAATCGTTAATGCTTCGCCATCTGTTTCAAGATTTACTAATATTTGGTTTATCTTGTTTTTTAAACGCGTTTCTCCTTTTGCAATACCAACCGCTTGATATTCTTGCGTAAGACTAAATGGTGAAATTTCGAAAGCCTCACGCTGTGCTTCTGGTACATTGGCAAGTAAACCAATTAATTTAGCATCATCTTGAGTAATCGCTTGCACCACACCATTACGTAACGCAGCAAACGCAAAGGGTGTATCATCATAAGAAATCACTTTCGCTGTTGGATACTTTTCCCTAAGGGTAATCTCCATAACAGTACCTTTGTCAGCGCCAATTCGTAGACTTTTCAGATCGTCGGGTGTTTTAAGTATGCCCTTTTTAGCAATAAATTTTTGACCAGTAGCAAAATAGGGCAAACTAAAATCGACTGTTTTTGCTCTTTCATCCGTTACCGTAAAGTTTGCCACAATTAAATCTGCTTTTTGTGAAGTTAATAATGGAACCCGATTAGCAGGATTAGTGGGTACCAATTCAACTTTGACATTTAATGCTTTGGCAATAGCATTGGCATAATCCACATCAAGACCGGTAATTTTATTCGTTTTTTCATCAATAAAACCAAAAGGCGGATTACTATCAAATACGGCTATTTTAATAACACCTTGCTTTTCAATATTATCTAAGCGATCGGCAAAAGCAGAATTCGCACTTAATAATGCGCCGATAATAGCCATCATTATTAGCAGTTTAGTAAGAAATTTCATTTTATACCTCAATAAAAGTTATATTTGATATCTGAAAAGTCTATCAACAAAAAAATGATATGGATAAATAACAAATCATCACATAGTTATAACTAAAAGTTATATTAAGGTAATTAAATTTGCTAGTTAAAATCGCTAATAGATTGAAAATAAGCTATTTTTAACAAAAAGATGAAAATGATAATAATTAGATCTTATATTAAAGAGTAATAATTAAAAAAACACATCTACAAATTCATAGATGCATGGAAAATAATTACCTCTTGCATTAAGGTAAATATGTTGGAAAATAATTGGCTATTAAAATTGAGATTGGGAAGGATATTCAGATAAATAAAAAAATAGCATACTCGATAAAAAGAAATCCTTTTGAGAAGGACTCAAGTGTGTTATATCACTCTGAAAGGTATTAATAAATAGAGTGTAATATGTGGAAGGATGAAGTAGATTAGACTCAGTAAACACACATTAAACCAATACCACCTGAATGCTATTAATAAATAATGACATCGCATCTATCGTAATCAAACTAGTTAAATAATAGCAAATATGCATAAATAAAAGATAAACAGATGGTTATTCTGTTCTTGCTAAAATACCCATCAATAATTTGCCTGTTGATGGGTCAATCATGATTGTTGCACTGCACTTATTAATTATTTATTGTTAATTTTTCCTAAAATATCTAGCTAATTGTGAAATCACCATTACCTATCCAAATATTTCACTATCAACAAAAAAATAAGAAATTTCACGTTCTGCTGATGCAAAAGAATCGGACCCATGCACGGCATTTTCTCTCACATTGGTAGCAAAATCTGCTCTTAAAGTACCAGCAGTAGCTTTAGATAGATCAGCGGGTCCCATAAGTTGTCGGTAACGTTCAATGGCATTTTCACCTTGCAAAACTTGAACAACAATTGGACCAGACATCATAAATTTTATTAAATTAGCAAAAAAAGGGGTGTTTTGATGCTCAGCATAAAAACCTTCAGCTTGTTCTTGTGTTAATTTCACCATTTTTATTGCAATAATGTTAAGTTTAGCTTGGCAAATACGTGTTTGAATTTCACCAATAATCTGTTTTTTTACAGCATCAGGTTTAATAATACAGAGCGTTTTTTCTAGAGCCATGTTAATGTTCCTTTATTCATCTGAAATAAAATTAATTCGTACAATTTGTCCACTTTCGTCTAACACCAGTAAACGATGTTTCCCATTTTTGTTTACTGTTAAAGCAACTTTTTCATTATCCTTGGAGTTAGCGACTAAAACTCCATCTAGAAACCACCATTTTTCGCCAAATCCACCTTCAGGAATTAAATCAATTGTGACTTGTTTATTACCGGGTAACGCCCTAATCAATTGGTTATTCCGTAAACCAACGATATTAAGTGAGGCGAAGATATCTTTATTCATTACAGGACAATTTTTATCAATGGGAGGCAATAATGCTTGTCTTCGTTCTTTGGTTAACAACCAATTTTCTAATGAAACAGGCCACAAGGCTATTGTTTTTTTTTGTGCTCCTGTACAATCAGCGGCAACACGCTTACCTCGTTCATTTACCCAAATGTTTATCCAACTTGAATGGTAAATATTGTTTTTTAATTCACTCACGGTACTTAATGTTGGTGGTAACAGATTATTTAATACCCATGCTGTTTTTTGACGATGGCAATTAACATCTGAATCGGGAAGTGGCTGACCTGATGGCCAACAAATTTTCTCAATCGATACCGATTCAGGTTTCTCATAAGCAGGGAGAGGTTGATTTAAGCGCCTTTCTCTATTTAATAATATTGAATTAACTTGTTGCAAAATTGGCAATGCTGACATTGAACCATACTGCCCAACAACAGGAGTACCGTCAGGGCGCCCTACCCAAATACCAATTAAATATCGAGGATTTATACCAACAGCCCAAGCATCACGATAACCATAACTGGTTCCTGTTTTAAAAGCTAATAAATTGTTATTCATTAGCATTTGCCGAGTAATCCATGCACTACCATTAGAGATAAAGGGTTTATTAATCAAGGGATCGGATTGAGTAAATCGTAAGGGACTAACATTACCCTGCCTTGCAAATGCACTGTATGCACTAATAAGGTTATCCATCCTAAGCGAGGCTCCACCTAATATATAGGAAATATTTGGTTCATTGGCAATAGAAAATAAAGGTAAACCAATGCCAGCAAGTTTTCCTGCAAACTTTTTTGGGCCGTATAACTCAATCAATTGGACTGCTGGTAAATTTAATGATTGATTTAATGCATCAGAGACACTTACAGGTCCATGAAAACCTTCATCAAAATTAGTTGGTCGATAATCGGAGGTAATACGTGGAACATCTTGTAATAACGATTCAGAATGGACCATACCTTCATCGAGAGCAAATGCATAAATGAATGGCTTGAGTGTTGAACCAGGAGATCGTAACGCTCTAATCATATCAACTTGACCAAAACGCTCTTTATCATTAAAGTCAGCTGAACCTACATACCCTTTAACTGTCATATCTGCATGATCTACCACTAAAATTGCTAATGAAGTTTTAGGCGGTAATTGTTGTTTTCGATTAATAGCAAGATCTTCTAAAATATACTGAATAGAAACATCAATAGTGGAATGAATCGTATTATCATTAGGATATTGCTGTTTTAATCTATAAGCCAATAATGGGGCTAACTGTGGCGTTTTTCGTGGATAAACCCAAACTTCGTCTCGTCGAATTTGATCAATTAACTCTTTTGGCCAAACATCATACTGTGCAAGTCTATCTAATACTTTGTCACGAGCTAGCGTAGCTCTTCGAGGAAATCGATCTGGCCTTAATCGACTTGGAGCTTGAGGCAATACTGCCAATAATACTGCCTCACTTCGAGTTAAGGCTTTAGGTTGTTTACCAAAATAAGACCAGCTAGCGGCACCAATACCTTCTATGGTTCCCCCATAGGGAGCATGATTAATATATAAAGTTAAAATCTCTTGTTTAGTGTAATGGAGTTCAAGTTGCAAAGTCCGAAAAATTTGTTTTAATTTACCAATCAAAGTTCGATCATGAGGAGCGAGTAACCTAGCCACTTGCATTGAAATGGTACTACCACCCGAAATAATTTTATTACTCGATAAATTTTGCCAAGCAGCTCGAAATAACGATAATGGATTAATACCAATATGATGATAAAAATAACGATCCTCATAATGTAATAATACATCAAGATAATAATCAGGAACTTCATCAAGGCTTACCGAATAACGCCAAATACCTTTTTCATCAGCAAATCGCCATAAAGGAGTTTCATCTTGAGCAACAACGGTTTGTGTTGTTTTATTTTGCGAAATTGATAATGGAAAAAGAAAATCAGCAACAAAAAAGCCGCCGACTAACGATAACAATAAAAAGATAAATAATTTATTAAAAAACTTTTTCATTATTGGTATTCGTCTATCTAATACAATTAAAAAAGCAATTCCACCAATGCTATTGACGGAGTAATCAATGAAATTTATCTAAGTAAGGGTATTCAAATCCTTTACTATCACTTAATTAATTACTTTTTTTATTGGAACCGATATCGTCATTAAGCTCGGAGATTGCCCAATAGCAAATCGATCAGGACGGTACATTGATTCAACATAAGGATGAGGAATCATATAATTTCCTGTTGTTACTGCTCTCACTAAGTAAGCAACACGTTTATGATATTTTTTTTGTCCGATATCATTTTGGATATTCACAGCAGCCACATATCGATCATCTCTGAATTCCTGATATTTAAGTTGACTTACGTCATCATCTTTCAATAAAGATGCTATGCTAGGGATGGATGATAGATGCACGCTACTATTAGAAAGATTCTGATTTTCAAGTTCTAATCCAGCTGGTAAGTAATCAACAATCAATGCATCATGAACAGGTTCTTTGGATGTTACATCTAAAATCACTACCATTATTGTTCCTACTTCTAATTGCGATGGGTTAATCTTGTTACCCAGCAAATCGTAATAGGTTCGACTAATGTTAAAAAAGCCATCTTGTGATGTTGGTGCTGGAGCAGTTTGTCCATAACCAGAAAGAGAGAATTTAAGATAAAGAGGTTGATTATATTTTGAATTGTTAATAGATAACCCTTTCGTTAAGGCTTCATAATGATAGGAATTTGAGAAGATTGAATTTACCTTAGCAACGTTATCATTTATTGCCAGTTTAAATTTATTGTCCTTTTTATGTTGCTCTAATGACCAACCAGCAATAAACAATGCATTCAATTCCTGAGTTGAATAATAGCGTTGTTCATTTAATAATTCAGATAGAATAAATAGAAAACTGGCTTGATCTTTTTGAGCCATATCGTTTTCAATCAATAATGATAAAATTAATGCTTGATCACGAATTTTGCTACCATAATTACCTAGCCATTTACTATAGTTAAATGGAGTTGTGAAGATTAATGGTAATAATTTGTCATAAATAGATGTCATGCCATTTATCTTCGCACTTACTGCTAATTGTGCCAAAGGTAATGGGGAGTAAACAAACGATGTATCATTATTGATTTTATTAGATAAATAATTGATTTCATTTCGCATTGCTGAGGAAATCTTACTGTATTTGGATAAAATCATTAGCGCATAAGCTTTAATAGACAACTTTTCAAACTCAAGTTCTTTTTCATTCCCGTAATAATAAAGATGGTTAAATGAAGATGAATCATAAACATATTGACCAAGACGCATCATTGCGGCATCAAGTGCTTTATCATTTACCTGATAACCTCGTTCTTTAGCTTGCAATAAAAAGTCAGTGGCATAAACAGTAAGCCAATGTTCTTCTTCACTATGACTACTCCATAAACCAAAACTGCCATTACTCCGTTGCATTGATAAAATGCGTAAAATGCCTATATGAACCTTTTCACGGCGTTTGTCATCAGAATCGGTTTTAATACCTAACTGTGCAAGCTGTTCATTGTTCGCATATAAAGATGGGAATAATCCACTGATTGTCTGTTCTAAACAACCATAAGGATAAGCAAATAAACTTTTAATATATTGAGCAATGTTCAGTGGAGGTTGATTAGAGACGACCAATTGCCCTTCAACGGTATTTTTAATCAATTCAGTTAATGCTTGGTCAGGTAATTTCCAACTTTTATTTTCATCTAACACTGCCTGATAATATCTTAATGTTGGAGCGTAAGCTGGTCTTACACCTATATTCCAAGAACGACGAATGTTAAAATCTTTATTATCATCCATGACAATACCTTTCACATCAACAGTTATAGTACCTATACCATAACCAAAGTTTGCAGCAACAGGAATCTGAATAATATGTTTTTGTTTGCTATCAAGTTTGACAGAAATAGATTTGGCATCATTTTGATGAATCAAACCTGTGGTTGATATTTCAACTTGCATAGTTTGGATCGTATCAGTCAAATTATGAAGATCTAACGCTAATACAGCCTGATCTCCGCCGGATAAAAATCGCGGAGTGGATAATTCGGCAATCACAGGCGCTGCTACCTTTATCGTTTTTTCTGCTTTACCAAAACGATTGTCATCCCATGCTTGTGCCATTATGCGCAATTCACCATTGAAATTAGGTAATTGTAAATCAACAATACCTTCGCCCTGATCATTTAATTGAATAGTTTCTAATTGTTGAGCAACAATAAAAACATCATTAGACGTTTTTTTTCCACCAGTGCCCATTGCATCACCACCAAAGCTCATAGTAACATTACGCCCTGAAGCTTCAATTAAGCTACCATAAACATCAAAAATATCAACATCATAACGTTTACGTCCTAAAAAGCCAACGTAAGGATCTGGCGTAACATAATCAGTAATATTTAGTACACCCGAATCAACAGCAGAAACTAACACTATAACTTTTTTATCTTTTTGAATAAATTGCTTATCCATTTTGATTTTAATTGGCACAATACTTTCTGGATGCACTTGTTTTAGAGAATCGATTGAGATATTTAAATGACGCTTAGTTGTATCAGTAGGTAAATAAAGTAAACCCATTGCTCGTTTTACTGTTTGTATTGCTGCATCAGTCGATGGGCGTATTATCATGGCATTAATATAAATATCATGTCTTCCCCAATTTTCAATTGGTATATCGACATCCAAACCATTTTCGCCTACAGTAATTGCTTTTTTCCAAATGATACCATCATTTGTTTCAAGAGAGATGTAACCAGATCCTACAACTGGAGCTTGAACATTGACTTTAGCCACATCTCCGACATGATAAAAGGGTTTATCAATACTTAACTTGACTTGATCGGGGCGCACTGATTTCGTACCATGTGTATTATCCTCCCAATCGTAACCTGACCAGAAGCGAAAACTTGTCACTACTTTAGAGTCTGCATCAATAACTTCAATACGATAAGATCCATAATCACTGCTCAAATAGCTTATTTTAGTCGTACTCCCCACTTCAATGGATAATTGATCCTCAGAAATAACAATGTCACTGGAATTATAATTTACTTGCCAGCCATCTTCGTTTGACCAAGTCCAATAATATTGACGACGCTCATGAATCAGTCTTGTTTTTAAGGAATTTGTACCAAGTTTTTCACCCTCTAAATTGACATAAGCAATTTCAAATTCTGCATTAGTCCCGATATCAACGGTTGGACGCTCATAATAATTATCACTGTTCCAATCATAATATGGTGAATCCGCAAATAAAGCTCGAATTGCAGGTAATTTATTTGCAGGCCAAATGGTTTGAGTAGCATAACGCGTAATAGGTCTACCACCTGAATCCAGCAGACTCGCTTGTAGAACCACTTTGACTGGAGAACGTAAGTTTGACCAACTATTTTTCTTAATATGAAGCTGTTTTAAGCCATTGTTATCTAATTTCTCCTCAAACGAACCAAGTTCACTGTAGAGATTAGCGTCTGTTACTGAACCAATTTTAAAATCGGCTAATCCAGCAATAGAATCAACTTTCTTTAAATACACATTAGCATCTAGGCGATTATCTGATGCTGGTGCACCATACAAATACCAACCTTTGATATCAAAGTAAACGTCTTCATCGCTTAATATTGGACCGCTGGATGAACTGGTTATTTCCATCGCCATACGTTCTGGCAAAAATTCTTCCACTTTAAAATACCAATAACGATAAATGTCATCCCCTAGATTGAAACGAATTGACCATTTACCTGTTGCTGCATCAGATGGAATAACATAATTAGCCTGATATAAACCATTCGTATCAGCATTGCTTTTTAATTGAAAATTTTTAACTACTCGTCCATTAGCTGAAATCATATCTGCTATAATTGGTTGGTTAGGCAATGGTTGTCCATCGGCATTACGTAATAATGCATTAAAATAGACAGTTTCATCTGGACGATAAAGATCTCGGGGTCCAAAAACAAATAATTGCTTGTCATAATAAGGTGTGCCTGATAAATCGAATTCAGTCAGATTAAGGGCATTGCGATCAATATATATAAATGAAGTTTGTTTTCCATCGCTGGCTGTCAATACCCGATATTCATCATTGTTATCCATAGTGAATTCAGCATAACCATCTTGGTCTGTCTTTTCTAAAATATATTGACAATTGTTATCTACTTTTCCACGATTACGACAAGCTATTTCAACATTTGCAAGAGGCTTACCATCATCCAATCCATAAGCCATAACCGTAAATTTATGATTTTTATAGTTATGAACTGAAATTCCAATATTACTTATTGAAAATAGGGTTGCTGGATTTGATTCGTTGTAAGTCCCAGATTCATTCATCACGGCAACATAAACGCCTTCCTGATTAAGTTCATTAATTTTTGAAAGGTTGACTAGAACAGTTTCTTGAGCATTGGGTTTAGGATTAAGATCAAAACGTGACGAATATACTAAATCGGCATAGCCATTCATCTCTTCTGAACGCCAAACTGAAAGTTTATTAATAAAGCCAAATTTATGAATAAAATCACTTAATTTATCGGGCTTAATTTTAAAAAAGTTAATGTCGACCTTATTAACATTCAATGTGGTGACAGGTAATCCACTCATGGATTTACTCGGTAATAATAATCCAGTACTGGCAAAATTCACCATGGGATGACGATCTTGAGTCGTTAATTCTTTTTCATAAACTGATTGTAAACGACTGTTATTAATTGCCGTTAACATTTTATCGATCGTTAATGCTAATTTACGATTTGGTGCAAGATAACGATGTCGTAATTCCAAACCATTATCAGACAACTCCCAGACACCATCGACTACACCGGTTTCCTTATCGACTAATCTCAGTAAATTTGTAAAATTTAATTTGGGTAGAAGTGGAACAGAAAAAGTCACAACTAGAGTACTTGATCCATCAAGAATGATCTCTGAGCAATCAAGAATTTCTAGTTTTTTATCTTTATATTTTTCGATTAAATCAGGTGTTGGATTAAATACAATAGGTGATTGCAAATCAATATTCACATTTTGCGTCGAGCTATTTTTTTTGTTATCCATTATCTTTGTCATAAGCTCGTTATCATTGGCTTGAGCACATAGCGTTAAAAACAAACTTAATATCGCTAAGTGTTTAATCAATATCATGATTTCACCCATTTACCCTTTTATTTCACAAAATGATGTGATTATTTTTTATCAATATTATGCACTGTCAGTAAACGTTTAGCAAAAAATCTTTATAATAGGAATTGTTTATAAAATGATAAATCAAATTTTTAACAGAATTTTTCAGAAAAACTGATTTGAAGTGGTACTCTTGGCATTTAGAACTTACTGTACGATCAATAAGCTCCAAATGTTGGTAATTTATAAATAATTGGGTGATGACTGACTGGTTTATAGCGTTTTTGCAGTTAATTTTTTTAAAATAACATTCAAAATAATCCCATATAATGGTAAAAAGAACAAACCACAAATTAAAATTTTAAAACTGTAATCCATTAACGAAATTTCACCCCAATGATTGGCCATAAATTCATCACTGCTTTTGTAAAAAGCAATAGCAAAAAAGACGATAGTATCAATACCATTTCCAAAAATTGCAGAAGCGGAAGGTGCTACCCACCAAGAACGATTTTTTCTTAAATAGTTAAAAACAGTAATATCCATTAATTGTCCAATTAAATAAGCCGCAAAACTGGCTAAAGCAATTCGAAAAACAAAGCTATTAAAATGAATCAATGCTGACCAACCTACCCAATGGGTTTCGAAAAATAGAACCGAAATTAGGTACGAAAACAATAAAGCGGGAATCATAACCACAAAAATAATTTTTCTCGCCAAACTGGCACCAAAAATACGAATAGTTAAATCAGTGGTCAAAAAGATAAATGGAAAAGTGAACGCTCCCCAAGTAGTATGAAATCCAAAAATATCAAATGGAATTTGTACCAAATAGTTACTGGAAGCAATAACGATAATATGAAAAAAAGCCAACCAGCCGAGTGCTTTATGTTTTTGCTGTCGAGTAAATTGTTTTTCAATCAATTGTGAATGAACGTTTAAATACATATTTGTTTCCTTTTTTAATGGGGTGAGAGAACCCAGATAAATATTGGTTAAGTTTGGGCTAAATATTCTTGTAGACCTTTATCACGCAGCATACAACTAGGACATTTACCACATCCCCCTTCTACACCGTAATAACAAGTATGGGTATTTTGGCGAACATAATCAAGATAACCCAATTTATCAGCCATTTCCCATGTTTGAGCTTTAGTCAGGTACATCAAGGGTGTTTTAATATTAAATGCATAATCCATCGCTAAATTCATCGATACATTCATGGATTTAATAAAAATATCACGACAGTCAGGATAACCACTAAAATCCGTTTCACAAACGCCGATAATAATATCATTAATACCTTTCTGCTTGGCATAACAACCCGCTAACAGTAAAAACAACATATTACGTCCATCAACAAAAGTATTTGGGTAATCACCATCTTGTGCAGCTTTGATTTCTTGCGAATCATCAATCAAAGCATTATTGGTCATATGTTTGATCACTGATGTATCAATTACGGTTTGCTTGACACTTAAATCCTCGGCGATCCACTTAGCTTTATCCAATTCAATACTATGGCGTTGACCATATTGAAAGCTTATGGTTTCAACATTCTCACGACCATAATCGGCAATGGCTTGCAGCAGACAAGTCGTCGAATCTTGCCCTCCAGAAAATATCACTAGTGCTTTACGATTTTTCATTAAAAATTCCTGTCAGATTGATAATTAGCGATTATCGACTTTTTCGGGATAAAGATCATGATTAACTAAGCGATTGAGTGCAATTTGCTTCCACTGAGTATTGGATTTACCATAATTGGCATAAGGATCAATTGAAATACCACCACGTGGTGTAAATTTACCCCACACTTCAATGTATTTAGGATCCATTAACTTAATCAGATCTTTCATAATGATATTGATGCAATCTTCATGATAATCACCATGATTTCGAAAGCTGAATAGATACAGCTTAAGAGATTTACTCTCAACCATTTTGATATTAGGCACATAAGAAATATAAATTGTGGCGAAATCAGGCTGCCCTGTAATAGGACAAAGACTCGTAAATTCCGGACAATTAAATTTAACAAAATAATCATTACCGGGATGTTTGTTATCAAAAGTTTCCAGAATTTCCGGAGCATAGGTTGTTGGATAGCGAACAGACTGATCGCCTAATAATGTAACGTTACTCATAATTTTCCTTAGTTTTTTTGCGTGGGAGGTTCACGAACCACGAGACAAGCCGCACACCTTACCTTTTTTTACTAAAAAAGTCTAGAACATCATTTTAATCAAATTAATTAAGAGCTGATTTGGAAACAATGAAACGGTTAACTTTGAAAAATAGCAAATATTACTCTATAAAATTAGCTATCTAATAAAATTTTATAAAAAAGAGATCAGTTTATTTTCAGTAATTGTTATGTGTAACACTCATTCTGTTTTATCAAAAAGACAACATTCATTACCGATAAAAAAAACATCCTTGTAGAAGATTTTTAATCAATAGTCATAAATTTATGAATAGTAAAGGGATAATAAAGATCAATGTTATAATCTGTTTATTTATATCGTTGTAAGACTCATGTTGTTCTTTGGACTATTAATAGTCCTAATGCGATTATCTAATTATTTTTTAACAATTGGTAATAGAAACTTAAAATAATTTAATTGATTATATTTACATCGAATACATTTAGTCGATTTTCAGTATTCAAGTTTTAAAATTTTGTAATTAATAGCCGTAAATTATCTGTCATAATATTCATCCATTTCTAATGGTTTTATTTAATAATATTTAGATAAATGATCATATAAAACTTATCGTTTTTGGTAGCACTTTAGGTTAACAGCATTTTTACAGAAAATAGCTAAATAGAACTAAAGAAAATTAACATAATTTTAGCTAATATGAGATATTAAAGATGACCTCAAGAAGTAATATATCTCCTCAAAGTCAATATTAATTGCACAAATTTCAATATTATTTTATTGTTCGAATCTATTTTTTAATTTCAATAAAATTAAAAACTAAGATTACTTAGTATTAACTTTATCATAATAATCCGCTAATTTATTTTTTGCTTCAGTGAGTTCTTTTTCTGCATCGTGCAATTTAGATTTTAGAGCATCAATTTTGTCTTGATTTGCATTAATACCATCTTTTTCATACTCTTTGGTTTTTTCTGCTAATTTTTTGGTTTTGTCAGAGACATTTTTGCTTTTTTCTTCCACTAATCTTTTGTATTTTTGTTCCAATGTGTCATCCGAACAATTGGTATTAACTTGTTGAAGTGCTTTTTCAAGCCCTGTGATTTCAAAAGTATTATTGGCTTTTTTGGCTTGTTCTATTTTTGCTTCGATGGCCTGTTTTTTAGCATCGCAAGTCAATCCTTCATGTACATCATTACTTGATGCATAACTATTTACAGAAAACGCCATAACTAAAGTGATAATGCTTAATTTACTTAATAACCCTATTGCTGATTTCATATTGATCCTCCTAAGTTTATTTTCTTAATTGAACATAATCTACTTTGTGATCGTTACCTTTTGTCAAAATCAAACTGGCTCTTTCTCGAGTTGGTAAAATGTTTTCAACTAAATTTAATTCGTTTATCTCACTCCACAAGCGATTAGCGATGCTGATTGCCTCTTGTTCTGGTAATTGAGAATAGTGATTGAAGTATGAATTGGGATCACTGAAGGCCCCTGCTCTAAATTTTAAAAAGCGGTTCACATACCAATGATGTAATAAAGATAAATCGGCGTCAACATATATCGAAAAATCAACATAATCTGAAACAAATACTCGATTATGTGCTTGAGTATAATTGACCGCACCTTGTAATACATTTAAACCTTCCAAAATCAAAATATCTGGACTGTCGATCACGATCTCTTCATTTTCTACAATATCATAAACTAAATGTGAATAAACCGGTGCTTTAACTTCCGCTTGCCCTGATTTTATATCTGCAACAAAGTTAATTAGCTTTTTAAGGTTGTAGGATTGTGGAAAACCTTTTTTATTCATAATGCCGCGCTCTTCAAGGCATTTATTTGGATATAAAAAACCATCCGTAGTAACTAACGCTACTTTTCTATGTTCAGGCCAACGAGTTAGTAATGCCTGTAATACACGTGCCGTAGTACTTTTACCAACAGCAACACTGCCCGCGATACCAATTATGTAAGGGATTTTTTGGCTTTTACCTAAAAATTTAGATAATACCGCCTGCCGACTAAAACTATTACTAATATAAAAATTGAGTAATCTTGATAAAGGTAAGTAAATTTCACTTACTTCATCCATTGATAAATCTTCATTGATTCCCTGTAAAGAAATTAGTTCTCCAGATGTTAAGGTCATTGGTTCCGAATTACGCAAGCTTGCCCATTCTTTACGGCTAAACTGCATGTAAGGACTCAAATGATTATTCATGTTTATTTCTCTATAACGATTGATTCAAGAATATTCGGCTCAGATTATACATAAAACTGTAATTTTACAATCACTAATTCACAATGTGTCTTCCTCATAGCTATATTTTAGACTTACTGATAAAATATACTGAATAAATGATTAACCAAACTGTAAAACAGAGATAGTATGTTAAAAACTAAATCGAAACAAAAACTCAAAAAAAGCCGTCAGGAAATTAATGAAGAGTCTCGCGAACTCAAACGTAAACGCAAGCATAAAGGTTTGCCTAGTGGTTCACGCTTTAATAATACAGATAAAAACAAAAATAACAATACTCAAAAAGTAGCGAAAGATCCACGTATAGGCAGTAAAACGCCGATTGCTTTAGTTGTTGATACAAAGGTGAATCCCCTTAAGGCTGTTAAACAACCTAAAGTAGAGAAAACCGTTTTATCACCACAACAAGAATTAGAGCAACTTGAAAACGATCCTAAATTGGATATGTTGCTAGATTTGGTTGAAAAAAATGGCAAGTTGACTATAGAACAACAAACTTATTTGGATAGTAAATTGAATCGAATAGATGAACTGATGCAAGAATTAGGTTATATCGATGATGATTTTGAAGCTCTTGATGATGAGAAGGAAGATATCGTAAGTTTATTAAAACGTAATTAATAATGGGTAAGGGTCTTACTTCACCCAATACCATTCATTTTTGAAGTAAGGTCAGGGAAAGAGTTATAAAAAATATCCCTGACTGAATGCTATAATAACAGATGTCTTATTCGAACTGTAATTTATAACACATAGCGAGCAGATAATAATGCCATTATTGATAATGTTAAATTTATATTTTGGATTATTTATTTGCACATTATTGTATTTGCGTAAAACAAATCAGATCAAGCTGAAAACAAGAAACAGAGCAAAAAGTGTAACTAAGCAAAAACCAACTTTACTAAGTCATGGATATAATAATGCTAAACACAGACTTAAACGGAAACAGAAGTATGACTGAAAAACAATTATGGGATCAGGCTTTAATTAAAAAATATAACTATTCTGGTCCAAGATATACTTCATATCCTACTGCCCTTGAATTTAATGAAAATTATAATGAACAGGATTTTTTGAACGCGACGTCTCGTTACCCTACCCAACCTTTATCTTTATATGTACACATTCCGTTTTGTCATAAACTTTGCTATTTTTGTGGTTGTAATAAACTTATTACGCGTCAAACCCAGAAAGTCACCAAATACCTGGATATTTTAGAAATTGAAATAGCAAAACGAGCCAAACTTTTCCAAAACAGAATTGTTACACAAATGCATTGGGGAGGAGGAACACCTACCTTTTTAACAGATCAAGAAATTAGCCGATTAATCAGCTCGCTAAAATCCCATTTTCAATTTGCTGACAATGCTGAAATGTCAATTGAAATTGATCCTCGTGAAATTACGTCACAAACTATCGATCATTTAGCCCAAGTTGGCTTTAACCGCTTAAGTATGGGAATTCAGGATTTTAACCACGAGATCCAAAATCTGATTAATCGAGAACAAGACGAACATTTGATTCGTTCATTGATCGATCAAGCTCGAAAAAATCATTTCGACTCCATTAGTCTCGATTTAATTTATGGTTTACCTAAACAGACCGTTGCCAGTTTTACCGAAACCCTCAATAAAGTGATTGATATTTCTCCGGATCGTTTAAGTGTGTTCAATTATGCGCATTTACCGAGTCGCTTTGCAGCTCAGCGCAAAATCAAAGATAACGATTTACCCAGTGCTTCGGAAAAATTACTGATTTTACAAACCAGTATAGAAAAATTAACCCAATCAGGTTATCAATATATTGGCATGGACCACTTTGCTAAACCAACCGATGAACTCGCCCTTGCTCAACAGCACAATAAATTACATCGAAACTTTCAAGGTTATACAACGCAAGGGGATGCAGATTTGCTAGGGTTAGGCGTCTCTGCAATTAGCATGTTAGGTGATAGTTATGCGCAAAATCAAAAAGATCTTAAAATCTATCAGCAACAAGTCGAGAAAATCGGTAATGGTCTATGGAAAGGTTTTACGTTAGATCGTGATGACCTTATTCGTCGTGATGTAATAAAGCAACTGATTTGTCATTTTTATCTTGATAAGAAAGTGATTGAACAGCAATACGATATCGATTTTGATGACTATTTTGCCGAAGATTTGGCACTTTTACAACCATTACAGAAAGATGGACTGATCACCATACATAGCGATACAATTCAAGTCGCTCCAAAAGGTCATTTATTGATCCGCAATATCTGCATGTGTTTTGATATTTATATGCGTAAAATGGCAAGACAACAGCAGTTTTCACGAGTAATTTAATAAATTAAGAAAGTTACGGCTACCACCGTAACTTATTTAATCAATTTAATTAATGCGGTTAGATACTTAATGACTGGCTAAATAGACTTTGAATTTAGTGGTTTGTGCAATGACTTCCACATTTTTGAATGTTTCATCTAAAATCGATTGATAAGGCAAAAATGAATTGGCCACGATGCACAAAAAACCATTTAATTTTAAGTATTTTTTGGCTTCTTTAATTAATGCATTGACTGCTGTGTAACTTGTCTCTTTACCATCGTGAAAAGGAGGATTAGAAATAATAAGATGATATTTATCATTTAAATTGGAAAATACATCACTTGCAACAACAGTCCCTTTGACATTATTGCAATTTAGTGTGATTTTACTTGACTCCATTGCTGCGCTACTCACATCTGACAAAGTGAGCTCAATATCTGGGTATAGCTTACCTAATATCGTAGATAATATGCCCGAACCACACCCAACATCTAACACATTGCCTTTAATGATTTCAGCATGGTCAATGACTGCATTCAATAATAATTCGGAACCTGCATCTAACCCTTTTTGACTAAATACGCCTGGTAAACTTTTAATTTCAATATTTTGATTTTCAATAGTAATATGGTAGCTCAACCACCATTCATTGAGTTCAAATGCTAAGCGACTATCGGCTTGAAAATGATACAATCCACAACGTCTTGCACTATCCATTTTTTGGATGGAACCGAAATCTTGTAATAAAGCTTCAACACTTTTTACTCCTGTACGATTTTCGCCAACAATAAAGATATCGCTTCCTTTGGGCATATTATTAAGTAAATAAGAAAGCTGGAATTGTGCTTCACTTTTCGTTTTTGGCCAGTAATAAATTAGTGTATTCATTCCAACATAAAACTCCGTATCCGGCAGCAACGAAAAAATGGTTTGAGCACCACGCACACTATTTTTTAGACGTAAATAAGTATGAAATTGAGTGCAATGAATTTTAACTTGATTTGCGACCATTATTGCTGGATAACTATCTTGAATATCACCTGCAATAATCACATTTTTATCATGAAAAAATGTTTGATGACGTTCAATTACCTGACTTGCTGGAGTAAAAACGGATGTTGACATAGTACCTCGATGAAAAAACCTTTATAATTTTATCTGTTAATTATACAATTAACCCTTATTATTCTCTAATAAAAAAACAGTAATTCAATAATGACTGAACAAGATTCGTATTTGCAACAATGCAATATTACTCAATACATTTTGCGTAATTCAACAGTATTCAAAGGTGAAATGACAATCCATATTAGTGATGAGATTCGTTTGATTGTTGTTGCTGAACAAAAACCAACACAAAAAATATATACAGATATCCTTAATGCTATTCGACTTAAAGAAAATCAAGTCTTAATACTTACTCCATCACAATTCATTGTTCCAGCTAGCGATATAAAAACGGTTGTTTGGTTTATTGATATCATACCTGATGAAATGTGGCAAAATCAATTAACCATCCAAACTTCCAGTTTAGATGTTCTAGCTAATGCACCACAACAAAAGCGCCAACTTTGGCGACAATTATGCCAATATGAAAACTATTTCCACCCTCACTCACAATGATTTAACCGAGGCTTTTGCTCTAGAGCAGCTTTGTCATAGGATCCCTTGGTCTAAACCAACGTTCTTTTCCAATCAAGGTGAGCATTATTTAAATTTGAAATTAATCATAGATAATAAAATAATCGGATTTTGCATCTGCCAGCTGGTTGCCGATGAAGCTAATTTATTTAACATTGCCATTCACCCTCAATTTAGGCAACAAGGGCTAGCGAAAGAGCTTTTAAATCATTTGATTGAAAAATTAATGACGATCAATTTTGACAAACCTATTGCTTCCTTGTGGTTAGAAGTGAGAAAATCCAATGATGCAGCCATTCGCCTTTATCATTCACTAGGTTTTAACCAAATAACCATCAGAAAAAATTATTATCCAACTATTGATGGAAAACAGGAAGATGCCATTATAATGGCCTATACCTTAACTTTATAAAACTGTAAAGTATATGACAATGCAAAGCAATAGAGCCTTACTTTTTGTAAATGGTGAGCCGACTAAACATTATCCCAACAATTTAGAAAACTATGCTTTTATTGCCGCAACAGATGGGGCTTATCATAACTATCTTTGCAATTCACCAATAATTCCTAATTATATTATTGGTGATTTAGATAGTTTTGATCATAGCGGTACTCTACCAAGTGGAACTGAAATTATTCATACTCCCGATCAAAATAAAACGGATTTTGAAAAAGCCATCTTATTTTTAGCAAGTAAAGGTGTGAAAAAATTTGATATTTATGGCGCATCAGGTTATGCTAGTGATCATTTCTTAGGAAATTTATCGGTTGTTATACGTTACTATGATCGATTGAATTTTACGTTCTATGATAATTATTGCCAGTTCTTTTTTTCCAAAAAGCAGCAAACTCTTTGTAATATAAAAAATCATATCATTTCTTTTATTCCTTTGTCTAAAGTTACAAATGTCACCATTACAGGTGTTAAATATCCATTAAGTAATGCAACATTAACGTTAAGAGGATTAACAAGTTTAAGAAATAAAGTCATCACGGATTCAGTAAAAATATCCTTTAAAAACGGTGACTTGCTTGTTTTTATAGAAAATAAAGCTACACAAGATTGACAATAACATTTACATTACTTTACAATAATATACACAACTATACACACATTAGCAGAAGAATTATTTAAAAAGGGCCTACTTTATGTTCACAAAAAAACTATTTGTGCTTATTTGTGCTTCAATAATTTCTTTTATGGTTTATGCACAAAACCAAACTAATGTAAATGAAACAAGCAAAGTTATTGATTCTTTTTTTCAGTGTGATAATCAATTTTTTAAACAGTTAAAAACGAATAAAGATTCTTTCAGTCAGTACACAGATTTAGCCTTTGTTGATAATTTTGCTTATATTGTGTCCGATTCGATTGAACACGATAAAAAAAATAGAGTGGTATTTAAAAAGCCAATTGAATACAGAGGATTAAAAATTTTAGGTTATCAAAATATCTTTATTCCAACATCAGTATCTGGTCAATTTTATTATTGGGGGTTTATTTTTGATAATAAACCTCAATACGTTAAACAGGCACTTAATAATATTAACTGGTTAGATTTTAACGAAAAAATTCACTTTGCTAATCCTAAAATTTACGATAAAAAAAGTAAAAATAAAACTTGGCAAGACAATCCGTATTCAATTGACATGGTGATTCCAAGATCTGGCACTGTTGAAAAATCCTTATATTTAGAACCAATAGAAGATAATCAAAGCCGTGTGATTTGCTCAATACAAGGAGATATTGATAAAAAGATTCTCTATTCAGTACGCCCTGATATGAAACCTATCGATAAGGAATATGAAATAAAACGTAAAAAAAGAATTGAAGATAACAATCAAATAAAACAAAAAGAGAATCAAGAAAACCTGAAATCCCAACAAGAAAAAGATATTAATCAAAAATCAACTAAATATAATTCAAAAAATGGGGATAAAATCTAAATGAAAAAAATATACTTGTTATTTATTCTCTTTTCTTTTTCAGCTTTATGTAATGATTTTAATACTCCTGCAACAACCAGTAATAATGAAAGTGATACAAGTAGTTCCCATGAAACAAGTGAAAATTTAAAAGATTCGCGCATTGGTGAACAATTTATTCCAATGAGCAAATTTAATGAAGATAAATCAATAGGTTACTCATTTATTGATAGGAGTTCCATTGTTCTACACCCTTATAATAAAAAAATACGAGTATTTAATGAGGTTGTTAATTTTATACCCCCATTAGTACAAGAAAACAGTGAAGGTGAAAAAATAACTTACCGATCAATTGTGATTCAACATTTCGCTAACTGTGATAAAAAAGAAATCGCTAAAGGGAATATTCAGTTATTTGAAAATTATTTTGGCGATGGTCGTTTAGTGAGTACCAATGACACACCTAACCGATGGGCAAATGCAATTGATAATAATGAACAGCGTCGTTTGTTGATCGTTTCTTGTTCTTTATCTATTGCTCATTAAATATTACTGATTTTTTGTTGATATCTATCTGCCACTTCTAGTGGCAGATAGTTTTTGATTATGCTAATATCACTTAACTACCTCAATATTGATTAACTTTCTATGAACATCACTGAATTTCACACGATTACCGATCAACTGTTTAATAAGGTCGAATCATTTTTAGATCACTTTTCCGAAGAACAAGACATTGACATTGATTATGAAATTAATGGTAATGTCATTACTATCACATTTCCTAATTTCAGTAAAATTATTGTCAATACTCAAGAACCCCTATTTCAAGTTTGGCTAGCAACAGCAAAACAAGGCTATCACTTTGTTTATGTCGATAATGAATGGGTTTGTACTCGTACAAATCAGTCATTTAATAAAATATTCTCGCAATCTGTCACTGATCAAGCAACAATATAACGGTAGAGCTCTAAAAATCGGTTAGATAAGGCAAATTGAGTTTTGCCTTTACTATTTTTCAATTTATAAGTATTAAAGTAAGGTAAGATTGGCTAATTTAATTACCAGCCATTTAACTCCCTCGTCTACAAAGGCAATTTGAACTCGTTTATGATCTCCTTCGCCATCAAGATTGATAATAGTCCCTTCTCCAAAACGATGATGTTTAACTTTTCGACCTAAAACATAACCATCACTTTCACGTTGTTTTTCAAGATAGGATTTTTTACGATCGATAATAAATTGCTCATTTTTACTAAGATCTCTTTTAGTTAAATCATTTGATTTAAACTCAGATGAGGGGATAATACCTCGATAACTTACCTCGTTTAACCTTTCAACAGGTAATTCTGCTAAAAAACGAGAAGGTAAATTACGTTCATCCCGACCATAAAGTCGTCTTAATTCACATAAAGTTAATGTCAAATGTTTTCGAGCCCGAGTGATTCCAACATAGGCTAAACGTCGCTCTTCTTCCATACTATCATTATCTTTAACTGAACGTTGAGCAGGAAAGATACCCTCCTCTAATCCAACAATAAATACATTATCAAACTCTAATCCTTTAGCTGAATGCAGAGTCATTAATTGAATGGAATCTTGAGCTTTAACGACATCTCGACTTTCTAATGAGGTAAACGCTAAAAACGACTCAAGTACTGTCAGTGTTTTACCTGTGGTACTATCCTCAATGACTGTATTTTCATTGTTATGAAAAAATTGTTCGGCAGCCGAAACCAGTTCTTCAAGATTTTCTAATCGTGATTGCCCTTTAATTCCTGGTTCTTGCTCATACATTTGCTGAACACCAGATAATTTAATTATAACGTCAAGCTGTTGATAAAATGGCAACTGTCCTACTTCTTCATGAATTGAGTCCATCAATTGTAGAAAACGACTTAGTCCAGAGCGCTGTCTTTCAGTTAATGCATTTGTTTGAATTAATAATAAACACGCCTCCCATAATGAAAGATTATGTTGTTTAGCCGTAAGTCTGACTTTATCAAGAGTAACATTACCAATACCGCGAGTTGGAGTATTAACTGTCGCTTCAAAAGCCATATCATTGTTGTGATCGTGCAGTAAACGCAAATACGCCAGTGCTAATTTAACTTCTTGCCGCTCATAAAAGCGTATTGAACCATAAATTTGGTACGGCAATCCTGCTTGTAACAGGGTATCTTCAAAAATACGCGATTGAACATTATTACGATATAAAATGGCACAACTTGAAAATTTATCGCCTTCTTCATGACGCTTTTTTATTTGACCAATTACAAATCTTGCTTCATCAATATCATTAAAACCAACATAAAGTGAAATCTTTTCACCTTCACCACTATCTGTCCAAAGATTTTTCCCTAAGCGTTTTTGATTTTTGGCAATTAAAATGTTAGCCGCATCTAAAATATTACTGGTTGAACGATAATTTTGTTCAAGACGAATGATTTCAGTGTCCGGATAATCATTGATAAACAATTGTAGATTGTCGGCATTAGCACCACGCCAGCTGTAGATTGATTGGTCATCATCACCAACAATCATAACGTTAGCCGTATCACCTGCCAATTTTTTTACTAATCGATATTGAATTAAGTTCGTGTCTTGAAACTCATCAATTAAAATATTAGAAAAACGTTGATGGCAATAATTTAGTACATCATGATTTTGATTGAGAAGTTCATAAACTCTTAAAATTAATTCTGAAAAATCAACGTATCCAACTCTGTCGCAAATTGCTTGATAATCACGATAGATGGTTTGCCACATCGCTTGTTTAGGATCTTCTGGTGTGAAATCATGAGCTCGTAATCCCATCTCTTTTTGATTAGAAATAAAAGCTGCACATTCTTTTGCTGACCATTGTTTTTCATCTACTTTAAGTTCTCGAAAAATTCGCTTAATAAGACGAATCTGATCTTCCGAGTCAATAAGCTGAAAATTAGAAGGCAATTTGGCTTGCTGTGAAAACATCCGTAGTAAACGATGAGTTAATCCATGAAAGGTACCAATCCACATCCCACTAAAATAACCGTCACCAACTAATGCTTGGATACGCTCTTGCATTTCAACAGCAGCTTTATTTGTGAAAGTAACGGCAAAAATGGATTGGGAAGGGTAATGTTTTTCCATACAAAGCCATGCAATTCGGTGAACTAAAACACGCGTTTTACCACTTCCGGCGCCTGCAAGTACAACAGTGTATTGGTTATCGGTAGTCACAGCGTTTTGTTGTTCATTATTGAGGTCTTTTAATAATGATTTTTTAATATCCATTATATTTAAACCTATCTTGGTTAGAACAAATACAAATTGGTTTCAATTTCATAAGCATTACAAATATGTTCATTGTGTTTCTAAATATAGTTAATTGACTGTAAGCAAATAAGATAGGCTTTGAGTTAAATGTAAATCACTCTTAGCTTCACTGTCTATTTATACAGATATTTACAAAATTATAACAGATTCTCTAATTCAAGCAATTGACTAATCTCAATATGGGGTAAACATCGAGCATCAGCAAGATGAAAAATGTCCTGATTCATAATGTTTATCCAACACGCTAACAAACCATTATTAATCGCACCATTGACATCCGTTATCAAATTATCACCGACATGTAATATATTACCTGCCGGTACGGCTAATTTGTTAACTGCTAATTCAAAAATTTCTGGAAAAGGCTTTGAGCGCCCATCGGCTCCCCCACGTAATGAAAATTGAAAATAATCACTTAATCCAATTTTATCAATATCAACATTACCATTAGTAATCACCGCTAAAGGGACTATGGTTGCTAATTTCGTTAATAAGGTGTGAGTGGACGGTGAAACATGCATTTTATGACGCCAAAAATTAAACATATCCATTGTTTCGTTAATAATGTTTACCATATTTTCTGGAGAAATCTTTGCTTTATTTAACAATGATTTAATAGTTTCCATTCGCCAGGCCACAACATCGTGATAAATCTCTGGTTGCGCAGCCTGCACCGTTTTTTTTTCTAAATGCAGTTCGGATACAGTTAAATGATGTAACCCTTCATAACGCTGCAAATATTTAACAATTTCCTCTTCGGATTTTTCTACAATGTCACTGTTGTCGTACAACGTATCATCAAGATCGAAAGTGATTGCCTTAATTTTGTTTATTGAACGATAAATGTGCATTACTTGTTTCCTCTTCTCGCTCTTGGATGGGCTGAATCATAAACTTCAGACAGATGTGAAAAATCTAAATGAGTATAAACTTGAGTGGTTGATAAATCTGCATGACCTAACAACTCTTGTACGGCTCGCAAATCTCCACTTGATTCTAACATGTGTGTGGCAAACGAATGTCGTAATTTATGCGGATGGACATGAACAGACAATCCGCGTCTAACGCCCCACTGTGCAAATCTTTTTTCAACATTACGGGGTGAAATGCGTTTACCTAATTTGGAGATAAATAACGCATCATCCTGCGGCTCTAAAAAATCACGCAGTGATAACCAATGATTAATCCATTTAATAGACTCATAACCTAATGGCAATTTTCGCTCTTTATTTCCCTTCCCCATTACGCGAACTTCACCCTCATTCAAATTCAATTCACGGCAATTAAGATTGACTAATTCAGACAATCGTAAACCTGAACCATACATAAGTTCAAGCATAGCTCTGTCACGTACGGAAAGAGGATCATTATATTCAATATCGAGCAATTGATTAATTTCATCAATATCAATATTTTTAGGAAGATGATGCCCCAATTTAGGATTTAACACCCCACGGGCAGGATTGGCATTAATATCTTGATTTTTAATTAACCAATCACAAAAACTGCGCAATGCCGATAGCCTTAATGATAAACTTCTTGCCTGTAAACCCGTTCGTTTACTATGACTAATTAATAATCTAACTGCCGATGAGTCTACATCTTGCCATTGAGTAATTCCCACTTCTTCTGCGATGGCTATAAGCGCAAAAAGTTGACGTCGATAATTAACTTGAGTATTTAGGCTAAGCTGTTTTTCCGATTTTAAATAATTTAAAAAACGCTCAACCGGTTCAGTTAATAAACAACGATTATTTTGAGAGGATTGAACCATAACTTACCTTATTTTTTTCGCATAACCCATTTTCCAATTAATATAGGTAATAATTGACTCACTTTTTCTAATAATAAAGTACCTTGTCTTTCCTGATAATGATTCGGATTGGAGCTGGTAAACATTAAGATCCCCAAATCACCAAATTGTCCTAATAAGGATAACGCAACAGAACCAACATAATTATGTTGAGATAATAAAAAATCTAATTCGGTGGTATTTAAGATACCAAGATATTGATTACTGTATTGTAGATGTCTAACTCGAATAAAATCAAAACCTGAACTATTCAAAGCAAAATGTTGATATTTTGAAGGGGCATTGATTAACCATTTGTCATCAAAAAGGTATAAGTATGCACCATTAAGACCCAACGATTTTGCCCAATTTTTTAATATCTGTACCAGTTCATCAAGATCATTGGCTTTAATTATCTGACATTGTAGATCCATAAACTGATTAAAAAGTAATTCATTAGAACGCGCGTATTCCATTAATAAGGTTATTTCATCCTTAAGATGACTAATTTTATTACGCTGTCTTGCCATTTGCCATTCAGGTAGTGAAATTCCACCCCTGATTGGATGTGGAATACGCATATTTTCAATACGACTTGCGTTTCTGATAAAAAAATCTGGATTATCGAGCAAATATTGACTAACAATCTCATCATTCAATTTCATTTTACGAGTTGTTGGTTTTGTATTTTTTGCTTTATAAGATTGTGATGTTTTAGCAACCATTCTGAATCTCTGTTATAACCGATAAGACACACTAGGCTAAAAAATCAGTTAAAATTAATGGAGTTATATATTTTTAACTAATTTATTAACAAAGAATGAAATGTTATTTATCTACTTTATTGTCAAACAAAATTTACATCGCAATAAATCCATCATAAACATGCGTAGCAGGTCCTGTCATATAAAGAGGTTTATTTGTACCTTGCCATTCGATTAATAACTTACCACCAGGTAGGTTTACTTTGACTTTGCTGTTAAGTAATCCTTGATTAATACCAACAGCAACAGCGGCACATGCTCCAGTACCACAAGCTTGCGTTTCACCAACACCACGTTCAAATACACGTAAATTTATATTATTGCGATCGATAATATGCATAAAACCAATATTAGCTCGCTCCGGAAACCGTTCATGCTGTTCCAATAATGGACCTAATTGTTCCACTTCCGCGGTAAGAATATTATCTACTTGTAAAACACAATGTGGATTACCAATTGAAGCAACGCCACATAATATTGTGCGTTCTTGAGCACGAATGATGTAAGTTTTCTCTTCTTTAATTGCTTTAAAAGGTACTTTATTCGGCTCAAAAATAGGTTGTCCCATATTGACTCTTACCGTCTCATCGTCATTGACAGTCAATACAATATTCCCTTTCATCGTGCTAACTTTTAATGTGCGTTTTTTGGTCAAACCTTTCAAACGAACAAAACGTGCAAAGCAACGTGCTCCATTTCCACACTGCTGAACTTCACTACCATCAGCATTAAAAATTCGATAATGAAAATCGGTATCTGGAGCAAAAGGAGGCTCAACAATCAAAAGTTGATCAAAACCTACTCCAGTATATCTATTAGCAAGACGTTTGATCATTTCAGTCGAAAGATGAACATTTTGGGTTACCGCATCAATGACCATAAAATCATTTCCGAGTCCATGCATTTTTGAAAAGTTCATCTATTTCTACCTTCTATTGAAAAAAACATAATTGTCTATTGCGTTATATTATCTGATAAGCACATCACACTGTCTGATGTATGAAAACCCGCCTAAGTTCTCACATAATCAGCAATATTATTTATTATAGGAATTCACCTCGCCATAAATCATCAAACGACTCTCGCTGACGAATGAGTTTATGTTGCTGCTCGCCAATTAACATCACCTCTGCTGGTCTTGGGTGACTGTTATAGTTGGATGCCATACTAAATCCATAAGCGCCAGCACTACAAACCACTAATAAATCATCTTGTTGAACCGAAAGCTCACGTTGATATGCCAATACATCACTTGATTCACAAATTGGGCCAACAACATTATATATCAAGGTTTCATCTGTTAGTTTCGGTTCTTTTTCTGGTAAAACTCGCATCCAAGCTTGATATAGCGCTGGTCTAATTAAATCGTTCATACCTGCATCCACAATTGCAAAATGATTACCATCTTGATGTTTAGTATATTCAACTTTCGTGATTAATAGTCCTGCGTTAGCAACAATGCACCGACCGGGTTCAAATAGAAGCTCAACATTAACGTATTTTGCAAATTTCTTTTTCAACTCAGTAACAAGCAGTGAAGGTGATATAGGTTGTTCATCATTATAACAAACTCCCAAACCGCCTCCTAAATCAATATGATCAATACTGATGTCATTAGTTTTTAATTCATCGATTAGTGCCACAATACGATCGGCAGCATCAAGAAAAGGTGACAATTCCGTTAACTGAGAGCCGATATGACAGTCAATGCCTGCTATTTTGATATTTGCTAATGATTTGGCTTTACGATATACATCTAATGCTAATTGATAACTAATACCAAATTTATTTTCACGTAATCCTGTTGAAATGTAAGGATGAGTTTTTGCATTAACATCAGGATTAATTCTTAACGAAATTGTCGCAATTTTATTTAATCTTTTAGCAACATCATTAATTCGATAAAGCTCTGATTCTGACTCAACATTGAAACATTTGATACCAACTGTCAGTGCGCGCTCAATTTCTACAATGGATTTTGCTACACCAGAAAAGACAACTTTGCTCGCATCCGCTCCTGCCTTTAGCACTCGTTCCAATTCACCTTGAGACACAATATCAAACCCAGCTCCTAAATTTGCCAATTGATTTAATACTGATAAATTACTGTTAGCTTTAACTGCATAACAGATTAAATGGTTAGTATCCATTAGAGCTTGCTGATAAGCCAGAAACTGTTTAGTAATATAATTGGCTGAATAAACATAGAGTGGTGTACCGTACTGTTCAGCTAAATCAGATATTGCAATTTTATTAGCAAACAATTGACCTCTTTTATAATGTAGAAAATCCATAATCTATTCCGTTAAACTGTTTGGTTAAGTGAATACGAATCCATTGATATTGTTGACGTCTCAGCAGGAATATAAAGAGGTCCTTTCAGTCCACACCCCAATAATGTCAATGTAACTAAAAGTATAGAAAGTAGTTTTATTGATGATTTCATAGAACATTCACAATTATTTCATTTTTAGGATGCCGACTATATTACACGATAGCCATATCCGTGCAAAGCATAAATAATCAAATCGTTATATATAACTTTGATATTAATATTATTCATTTGTTTACTTTTATTGAGTTATCTTGCAATATTCAATTATTTCTATAAATTACATTTTATTCCTTAATGAACTAACTATCCTTTTACTGGTCAATTTTTACTGAAACGTAGGTATAATCTGAAACTTTTTTACAAAACAATTTTTATTTCTCAAGAAACGAGAGCGATTACTGTGTCTGATTTTTCTGATATATGTAGGCATTGAGTGTTAGATTATTATAACCTCATATTATTGTTCTGGTCGTGTTTACTGAAACGTAGGTGTAACCTGAAACTTTTTTACAAAGAAATCGATAAAAAATGGTTCATGGAAGAGACCAACCATACTAGAGTGATTTTTTAAATCAATTTATTCTGTTATAAAATAATCAATCGATTAGCTCTAAGCATTAATATATTTTTGACGGTCAGGAAGCCAACAAGCTATCAATTGCTGAGCAACTTGTGGATAGTTTTGTTGTAAAGAGTGAGATATTTTTTGTATTTCACTAATCAGATGTTGATCACGGATTAAATCAACAATTTTGAAGTTTGCCACACCCATTTGCCGAGTCCCCAAAATTTCACCACTGCCACGAATTTCGAGATCTTTTTGGGCAATTACAAATCCATCATTGCTTTCACGCATGACTTTCATTCTTGCTTGAGCCACTTTACTGAGCGGAGCTTGGTACATTAAAACACAATAAGAAACTGCACTACCTCGACCAACTCGTCCACGTAATTGGTGTAATTGAGCTAACCCGAGTCGTTCAGCATTTTCAATAATCATCAAACTCGCATTGGGTACATCAACACCAACTTCAATTACCGTCGTTGCAACTAGAAGTTGAATGTTACCTGCTTTAAAGTTTTGCATGACCAATTGTTTGTCATCTGATTTCATTTTGCCATGTATTAAGGCAATCGACAAGCTTGGTAATCGTTCACCCAATTCTTCAACTAACATTTCCGCAGCTTGAGCGTCTAGAATTTCTGACTCTTCAACTAACGTACAGACCCAATAGACTTGTCGAGCACTTAAACAAGCTTGATGCACTCTTTCGATAATCTCTTCTCGGCGAGAATTAGGAATAACAACTGTCGTAACAGGCGTACGCCCAGGCGGTAACTCATCAATCACCGAGACGTCTAAATCCGCATATACTGTCATTGCCAGTGTTCTAGGTATGGGTGTTGCGGTCATAATTAGTTGATGAGGATGCATACCTTCTTTTATTCCTTTTTCCCATAATGTTAATCGCTGATTAACACCAAATCGGTGCTGCTCATCTATAATCACCAAGCCTAGAGAGGCAAATTCCACCTTATCAACAAAAACAGCATGTGTACCGATTAACATAGTGATATCACCATTTTGTACACTTTCATAACGCTGCTTTTTATTTTTTGCAGTTAAGCGTCCAGATAGCCAATCCACTTTTATACCAAGTGGTTCAAACCATTGTTTGAAATTGTTATAGTGCTGCTCTGCTAATATTTCTGTCGGCGCCATTAAGACAACTTGTTGATGATTTTCTATAGCGTTCAATGCCGCCAATGCAGCAACTAAGGTCTTACCTGAACCCACATCCCCTTGAATTAAACGCATCATTGGAATAGGTTTAGCCATATCTGTATAAATATCTTTAACGACGCGTTGCTGGGCATTAGTTGGACTAAAAGGCAATGAAGCTAAAAAAGGTGTTATAAACTTTTGATTAATACGCATAGCATAGGCTTGATGCTTTTGATTATCGACTTTTAATAGCAACATGCTTAAGTGATAGGCGAGTAACTCTTCAATAATGAATCGTTTAATCGCGCGATGTTCGCCAGTACCCAATAGATTGATATCGGTATCAATTGGCGGATTATGAATGATTGTTAATGAATCTAACGCAGGCAAATAATGATTAGATAAATAATTAGGCAAAATTTCAATTGGAGGATTACGTTTTAACAGTAATAACGCTGATTGAATCAATTTACGAATCACATTTTGAGTCAAACCATATGTTGTAGAATATATAGGAGTATATCTTTCCTGACTCCCATCAGTTAAGGCTATATCCTCACGGTTAGCGTTAACTTTATATTGAGGATGAATAATCTCTGGATAATTTTTTCCGCTTTTTATTTCACCGTAGGCTCTTACCCATTGACCTTGTATCAAACTCGCTTTTATTCCAGCATTAAAATTCATAAATCTCAATATTGCTATTCCTGATTCATCCTGAATATGACAAACTAACATTTGTTTGCGTTTCAAGATCACTTCAGTTTTTATAATGCAACCTTCGATCGTAGTATGTTTACCAACAGTCACATCACCGATGGCACACGATGTAGTACGATCTTCATAACGCAAAGGGAAATGGAATAATAAATCTTGAATGGTATCAATTCCAAGTGCATGAAATTTTTTTTCTAAACTATCACCAACTCCACTTAATTTAATTAATGGAATATGATTAAAAAAACGATTTACCATGATAATTAATTGATGTTACGAATCACACTCACAACATCTTGTTGTAAAGACAATTTACGCATTAACTCATTGAGTTGTTGAGAATTTTTTACTTCAATTTGTAAGATGATAGTATAAATTTGTCGATCTTTTTCTTCCGTATTTAGCCACTGTAAATGCGCTTTTTCATCATTAATAATCGAAAGTATATGCCCTAATGAACCTTGATTATTTAGAATATCTACCCAGATTTCAGCAACAAAAAATTGATCGATATTAGTCGCCCATTTAAGAGGAATATACTTTTCAGGATTATTTTGATAACCGGTTATATTTCGACAATATTCATGATGTACGGTTAAACCTTTTTCTGGACTCACATGACCAATAATTGGATCATTAGGGATGGGATGACAACATTTTGAAAATGTTAGTAACACACCTTCACTTCCAGTTATTACTAATGTTTTATTCGAATCGAAATGATCTTGCAATAATTCATTATGCTTCAACCCGTTGGCGATAAAATGACTCATAATATTGCCTAAACCAATTTCAGCCAACACATCATCAAAAGATTGTAATTTGGTAATTTGCAAAATATTTTTAATCTGTTCATTAGAAAGATTTTCAATTCCACCTGTGTTAACTAGTGCTAAATTAAGTAATCGTCGTCCAAGCGCTATGGCATCTTCACGTTTTAACGATTTCAACGCTTGCCGAATACGCGATCTCGCTTTGGCACTCACCACAAAACTCAGCCAACGTGCATTAGGTCGAGCTTCTGGTGAAGTAATAATTTCAACTGTTTGTCCATTACTTAGAGGTTGGGATAGCGGATAAGGTTTGCGATCAACAAGTGCGCCAATACACTGATGACCTATATCAGAATGTACTGCATAAGCAAGATCAACGGCTGTTGCACCTTCAGGTAATTGAACAATACGACCTTTAGGTGTAAAAACATAGATCTCTTTAGGAAACAGATCCGATTTTACATTTTCAATAAATTCAAACGAGTTACCAACACTTTGTTGCAGTTCTAATAAACTCTGCATCCAGCGTTGAGCCTTAATTTGAGTGGTGGTATGCGTAATCTCATCATTTTCATTATATACCCAATGAGCAGCTACCCCCATTTCAGCCATTTGATCCATATCTTCAGTACGTATTTGCACTTCTACTGGCGTACCATATGGACCAATTAAGGATGAGTGTAACGATTGGTAACCATTGGCTTTAGGAATGGCTATATAATCTTTAAATCGATTAAGGCGTGGTTTATATAAATTATGTACTAAACCCAGAGCTCGGTAGCAGGCATCGACATCTTTAACAACGACTCGAAAAATATAAATATCCATAATTGAGTGAAAATGCTGTTCACGCATTTGCATTTTCTGATAAATTACATAAATATTTTTTTCTAATCCTTCCACTACTGCATCAATATGAGCATCGGCTAAACGCCCTCTAATTTCTGATAATATTTGCTCAATAAGTTCTTTTCTGGTACCGCGAGCAACATCAACGACTTTTTCTAGCACTTTAGCGCGATTAGGATGCATCGCCGTAAAGCCCAATATTTCGAGCTCAGTTTTAATATGATGAATACCCAAACGATGTGCTAAAGGAGCATAAATTTCTAGTGTCTCTTTTGCTATGCGACGACGTTTATCAGGTCTTAGTGATCCAAGAGTTCGCATATTATGCGTACGGTCAGCAAGTTTAATTAAAATAACGCGCACATCTTCGGTCATGGCGAGAACCATTTTACGAAAATTTTCAGCTTGTGCTTCTTGCCTATTGCGAAATTTTAATTTATCTAATTTAGAAACACCTTCAACCAAAATAGCAACGTGTTTGCCAAATTTTTCCGTAATATCTTGAAAGGTGACAGGAGTGTCTTCGATAGTATCATGTAAAAGTGCAGCGATAATTGTTTCATAATCCAGTCGCATATCGGCTAAAATTGTCGCAACCGCGACTGGATGGGTAATATAAGGTTCACCGCTACATCGGAATTGCCCATCATGCGCCTTTTGAGCAAAGAGATAAGCATCTTGAATAATATCAACTTGTTTAGCTGGAAGATAAGATGTGACAACCTCTTTTAAACCATCAAAATATTGCATAGGCAATTCTCAGCAGAATTTATTCGTACGAGGGAGTATTATCAAGAAGAATCGATTCATGAAGCGCAGAACGAACTTCTGCTTCTTCATCTTGACGAGCCTGAAAATCAGCAGTATCAAGAATTTGTTTGTTAACAAGACCATCTTCAATTTCACGTAACGCAATAACGGTCTCTTTGTCGTTTTCTTCTGGAATTAATGGCGATTTATTTTCAATTTGTAATTGACGAGCACGTCTTGCTGCAACTAAAACGAGATCAAAGCGATTACCAATTTTTTCTACTGCATCTTGAACAGTTACACGAGCCATTTTTACCTCTAATTTGTTTTACTAAATTGCTTTATTTGAAAGATCTATTATTGTACTTAATTTTGTAGCAAATTGTCCATATTAATATTATTTATAAACTCAAGCTAGCTGATTTTTTTACAAAAAACTATCAATAGTTATTCAATCAAATCTAACCAAACATTCTTTCCAAGAATTGGCATGTTTAGAAGATAACGGCGTAAAGCATCTAAAGCAATTGCACAAAGAATTTTTTGAGTGATTTCACGATTCTGTACTTGACCAGTATATTTCAAATTAAATTGGAAAAATTGTTGAGAAGTGGCTATTATCAATGTGAATTCCGTATTTTTTTCTCTAAAATTAACTAACCCTAGCACGATATCAGCTCTATTTCTGGTTAATACATGTAAACAATAGTCTTTAAAAGCCTCAGGAAACAATGGAACGATTTCCGACTTAACCAGTGGTGCTTCACACTCAAATAATTGGTGAGCGATGCGCCCTGCGGATTGATGTTCAATAACTGCAATTGTTTGCCCTTTTTCGATTAAAATTTTAGAAACAAACATCGCTAAGCCTAGATCTCCATGTTGTGTTAAGACCCCTTCATACAAAAAATTGTTAGCAACTATTGCTTTAATTTTCTGCCATAACGCATCCATCTTAGTTTTTTGCTCTTCTGAACCTGTTAATTTCAGTTCAACCATTGGCATTGTTGCTCGATATCCAATCACAATATCCGTTGGTAAATTGAGGTTATCATCAATTTGAGTTGCTAAATTACTTTCGGTTTGCCCCATTGTCATCAGTCGATAACACAATTTCTTTTCTAATGTTGGAAAGTTTAATTTAATTTCAGGCAAAATCCAGGTTTTAATCATTTCCTTGAATTCGCTAGGTACACCTGGAGTAAAATATAAAAGGCAGTGATTGATTTGTATTTTAAAGCCACATGCCGTTCCAATCGGATTATCAATTAAAGTAGCACTTTGTGGTAACATTGCTTGCTTTATATTACTTGGTGACATAGTTTTACCATGCCTTAAAAAAAATTGTTCAATTTTGCTCAGCCACTCTTGATGCAATATAAGGGGTTCATGATTGGCTAACGCTGCTGCTTGAGCGCTTAAATCATCACTTGTTGGTCCTAAGCCACCATTCACAATAATAATATCATTATCTAAACTATGTTGTTGAAGTGTGCTAATTAGCTGAGTCAAATCATCACCAACTGTATGTTTGGATGTTATTAAGATACCTTCTTGAAAAAGGAATTGAGACAACCACGCAGCGTTAGTATCAATTATTTGCCCATGTAACACCTCATCACCAGTACTGAGCATTTCGATGTTTATCTTTTTTTTAATCATAAATACCCCATAAACAAATAATGATTAAATAACAATATTTTTGCTATCCAAACCTTCTTCATCATTGTCCATATGTTCTTTACTTTGCACTGACTTTACTGAAAAATAGAGATCATAAGCAAATTCAATATACTCTTCATCAAGCTGTATATTCATCTGCTTAAACCAATTTTTGAGTGTTTTTCGTCTACCTGATAGGATTAATATAACATTTCGGACTTTTAAAGATTTAACTAATTCTTCAACACCTAATAACACGCTGACATCTTTATAAGTAAAACAAGGAATAGCATCAACGATAACGTAGTTTATTGGCTCTTCAGCTTCGTCAATATAACTTATAATTTTTCGCTTAAAATATGCGATGTTAAAATAAGTGAGCGGGGAGTTAAAACGATAAATAATTGTATTTTTTAATTTTTTAACCTCTTTACCTAAAGAGTGAATACGACCACTATCATCGATCCCCAATAGTTGATCTTTCGGTCTGAAAACACGGCGTAAAAATAGAAATAGCCCTAACAAAACAGCGAGCGCCATACCTGGGATAATACCTATCAATAATACCGAGATAAATGTGATTAAACTTAAATAAAATGCATCGCGATCAAATTTAAAAAAGCGAAATATAGTTTGAAAATTAATAAGAGAAAACGAAGAGTAAATTAAAATCACCCCTAATACACAAGTTGGAATGTATTGCAACGGCGCTAAAAAAAACAGAACTATAAAACCAATTAATATTGCTGCAATAATTGAAACCAACTGAGTTTTACCGCCATTGGCATCATTAACTGCAGTACGCGATGAAGTACCACTTACCACGAATCCTTGTGATAACCCGGCTACAATATTTGCCATACCCAAGGCTTTAAATTCAATATCTGCGTTTGTTTCATAATTATTTTTGGATGCAAAACTGCGTACCGTAATCATCATACTGACAAAACAGATAACCGCTATATTCAGTGATGGCACCACTAAATCTCTCATTTTTCCTTTATCAAAATCAATCCAGGATTCAGTAGGTATAAATTCGCCACTAACTTGGCCAATGATACGGATATCGTACGATTCAAAATTAAATAACCACGAAAAAAACGTCGTTATCATTACAGCTAAAAGCGGGGCTGGATATCGAGGTTTTGATCTTCTCAAAACAATCAATAAGAGTAAAGTAAAAAACGAGATCAATGCAGTTAAAATATGAATTTGTGATATTTTAAAAGGTAAATACACAACTCGTTCAATTAAGTATGAAAAGTCATAGGAAAATCCTAAAGTTTTAGCCAATTGATCAATGATAATTGTAATTGAAATTCCGTTGAGTAGACCAATTAAAATCGGTTGACTGAGTAAATCAGCCAGTGCTCCTAAATGCAACTTACCCGCAATGATACACCATATACCAATCATAATGGTTAATAAAACAACCAATTGCCAGCGTAAAATGGGATCATTTGCCGCCAAAGGAAAAACAACAGCCGCAACTACTGCACAAGTTGCGGTATCAGGACCAACAATAAGTTGTCGGGAAGAACCAAAAAGTGCATAAACAATAAGAGGTAAAATGGTTGAGTATAAGCCGGCTATTGCACCAACACCCGTTAATTCAGCGTAAGCAATTGATACAGGTAACGAAACAGCCGCTACGGATAAGCCTGCCTTTATATCAGAATTAAAATATTCACGTTTATAATGCAATAAACTGACTAATCCAGGCATCCATAATGCTATTTTTTGTAATACCCCTTTGTTTTCTACTTTTTGCATATTTTATTATCTTCCAGCTATGCTTATATTTTCAATTAAAATCGATCCACATTGAATGTTACTTCTTGTTTCAAGATCATTCCCTATCGCCACAATATTTTGATACATATCTTTAAGATTACCTGCAACGGTGAATTCATTGATTGGATACTGAATTTGACCATTTTCAACCCAGAATCCAGTTGCTCCTCGTGAATAATCCCCCGTAACATTATTAACACCATCTCCCATTAAAGAGGTCACCACAATACCCTTATCCAATTTTGCTAACATTCCATTAAAGTCTGCATCGGTTTGACTTGATGAGACTAACCAGTTATGTATACCACCCGCATGCCCTGTTGATTTTAGACCTAATTTTCTGGCTGAATAATTACTCAGCAAATACGTTTGCAAAACGCCATGCTCAATGATATTACGTTTAACAGTTCTTGTTCCTTCACTATCAAATGGTGAAGAACCAATGCCTTTTAATATAAAAGGATTTTCAAAAATAGTTAACCAAGATGGAAATATTATTTCGCCCACGCTATCTAATAAAAACGAAGATTTACGATAAATTGCTCCACCACTTATTGCACCCACCAAGTGTCTAATTAGTCCGACTGCAACCTCTGCACAAAACAGAACGGGTACTTGCATGGTTTCAATTTGTTTCGCCCCTAAATGAGCTATAGTTTTTTCAGCCGCTTGTTGACCAATCCATAATGGCGATTTTAAATCGTTAATGTCCCGTGAATAAGTAAAAGCATAATTGCGTTCCATTTGCTCATCTTGTTTGGCAATAACTGAACATGATAATGAATGAGAACTTTCGCAATAACCATTCAACATACCTAAACTATTGCCATACATATAAATGCCATAACGGCTACTAAAATAACCACCATCACTATTTAAAATCTTGGGGTAAGCTAACGCAGCTTCTTCTGTTTGTTTAGATTTTTCTATAGCTTCATCTACATTCAAATCACCAGGATAAAAGAGATCTAAATCAGGTGCATCGAATGCCATCAATTCCGCCTCACCTAAACCAGAATAAGGATCGGATGAAGTATATTGCATAATATTGATGGCCATATCAATGGTTTGGGCAATTGCTTGCGGAGATAAATCATTCGTCGAGGCACTACCCTTACGTTGGTTCTGATAAACCGTAATGCCTAACGCACCATCACTATTAAATTCTACGTTTTCAGTTTCACCCATACGAGTACTTATACTTATACCTGTAGATTGATTAATTGAAACTTCAACTGAATCAACTCTTGGTTTAGCTTGCTCAATAGCATGAGCCACAATAGCGGATAAATTCTCTTTTTGGACTAAAGCGTCTTTCTTGATTTGTTCTATACTCATTTCATTATTTTCTACAATTCTGCTAGTGATACGTTATAATAAGCTAGAATTGCATTTTAGTTAACAAAAGAAATCATATGAATCAAAATCAAGAGACAATCAAAGAGCCAAACTTAGCTGTCGAGGAGATCGAAGATGAGATCATTTACGTCAGTAAAAGTGAAATTAAAAGAGATGCTGAAGAGCTTAAAAAACTCGGTATTGAACTAGTTAATTTAAGTAAAAATGAAATTGTAAAAATTCCTCTTGATGAAGATTTACTTTACGCTATTGAATTAGCGCAAAAAATCAAAAAAGAAGGTTATAGAAGACAAATTCAATATATTGGTAAGCTGCTTCGCAGTCGAGATATTGAACCGATAACCCTTGCACTAAACAAACTTAAAAATCGCCATAACCAACAAATAGCGATATTTCATAAATTGGAAAAATTGCGCGATGATCTTATTGAAACAGGTGATGCTGAAACCATTATTAGTTTATTTCCAAATGCTGACAGGCAACAACTGCGTACTTTGGCTCGTTTAGCTAAAAAAGAGTTACAAACCAATAAACCACCAAAAACAGCAAGACAAATTTTTCAATATTTAAAAGAATTGAGCGATACAGAATAAGTTTTATAATGTACGCTCATTACTAATGAACTAAACTATTATTAACTAAGATAGAGGATACAAAAATGGGACTTTTGAATGTACCAGCAGGTAAAGAATTACCCGATGATATTTATGTTGTGATTGAAATTCCTGCCAATGCAGATCCAATCAAATATGAAGTAGATAAAGATACTGGCGCAGTATTTGTTGACCGTTTTATGGCAACAGCTATGTTTTACCCGTGTAACTATGGCTATATCAATAACACATTATCTCTTGATGGTGATCCTGTTGATGTATTAGTCCCGACACCATACCCATTACAACCAGGTTCAGTTATTCGCTGCCGTCCTGTTGGTGTATTAAAAATGACAGACGAAGCGGGTGAAGATGCTAAATTAGTCGCAGTACCACATACTAAACTTTCAAAAGAATATGACCATATTAAAGATGTTGAGGATTTACCAGAATTATTAAAATCTCAAATTAAACACTTCTTCGAACAATACAAAGCACTCGAAAAAGGGAAATGGGTTAAAGTAGAGGGATGGGAAAACGCAGAAGCAGCTCGTAAAGAAATTATCGAATCTTTCGAAAGAGCTAATAAAAAATAGGCTTAATCAAAAAAATTACAAAATTCGTATTAAGCAATCATTACAAAAAGTTATAAAAAGGAGTCACTAAAAAATCTTTAGTGACTCTTTTTTTATACTTAACTTTGACTTTCGAAATAAAATTAATTTTTTGTCATCTTTTAATTGTTTTATATCAAATTAAGTATATTTTAAACAGAAATATATATAAAACTGCATTATAAGATGAAAAAATTGTCATTAAGATCTTGCTTTCGAATATAATTTATGCGGTAATAGTAGCAGACTTATAACGCAGTATTTTATTATGAAAACGATTAACTTTTTTTATGTAACGTTAATCATATTTTTAGTTTTGAGTTGAAATAATAATACTAAGTGAAGGTCTATTCGTGCCTTAAAGGCAAATTATTAATTATTGTTAGGATGTCTAGTAAATGAATAAGAAAACTGGCCAAGTAAAATGGTTTAACGAGAGTAAAGGTTTCGGTTTTATAACCCCTACCGATGGAAGTAAGGACGTATTTGTTCACTTCTCAGCTATTTCCGGCGACGGATTTAAAACATTAGCTGAAGGTCAACAAGTCGAATTTGCTATCCAAGATAGCCCTCGTGGACCAGCAGCAGCTGAAGTTGTTGTTATTTAACTAACTAATTTCTTTATTAGTGTGAAATCAAAGCCCATTTTAAATAAATGGGCTTTTTATTGTTTTAACAACTTAATAACAATCATGTAATTAAAAAAGCGACCCGAAGGTCGCTTATTGAAATAAGTAAAATAAATTATTTTTTATTATTTAGAAACTACAGCGATTAAATCTAATACTTTGTTAGAATAACCCACTTCATTGTCATACCAAGAAACAAGTTTCACGAAAGTATCGCTGATTTGAATACCTGCTTTCGCATCAAATACAGAAGTACACACTTCACCTAAGAAGTCAGTTGAAACAACTGCATCTTCAGTATAACCAAGAACACCTTTCATTGAGCCTTCAGAAGCTTCTTTGATCACTTTACAGATCTCTTCGTATTTAGCTGGTTTAGCTAAACGCGCAGTTAAATCCACTACAGAAACGTCTGGAGTAGGGACACGGAAAGCCATACCAGTTAATTTACCGTTTAATTCAGGGATAACTTTACCTACAGCTTTAGCAGCACCAGTTGAAGATGGGATGATATTTTGAGCAGCACCACGACCACCACGCCAATCTTTGTGAGATGGACCATCAACAGTTTTTTGAGTAGCTGTTGTCGCGTGAACAGTAGTCATTAATCCTTCAACGATACCAAAATTATCATTAATCACTTTAGCTAAAGGCGCTAAACAGTTAGTAGTACATGAAGCATTAGAAACGATATCTTGACCAGCGTATTCTTTGTCATTAACGCCCATTACGAACATAGGAGTGTTATCTTTAGAAGGACCAGTTAAAACAACTTTCTTAGCACCCGCTTCGATGTGTTTACGAGCAGTTGCATCATCTAAGAAAAGACCAGTTGCTTCAGCAACAACATCAACACCTACTTCATTCCATTTTAAGTTTGCAGGATCTCTTTCAGCAGTAACGCGGATAGTTTTACCGTTAACGATTAATTTGCCGTCTTTAACTTCAACAGTGCCATCGAAACGACCGTGAGTTGAGTCATATTTAAGCATATAAGCCATATATTCAACATCTAATAAATCATTAATAGCAACGATTTCGATGTCTGAACGTTTTTGAGCAGCACGGAAAACAATACGACCAATACGGCCGAAACCATTAATACCTACTTTGATTGTCATAACAATTACCTTCTTTTTTGTGTTTTTAAATATAAAAAATCTTTGCTGTAAGCTATCAAATTTTAACGGTTTATTCAAGATCATTCGATCAATTTAGACACGAATTCATTAAATAGTTTTAACAGAAAATTATTGAAATAACACGATTAGCAATAAAATCATTTACTTACTCAAAACACCTCACCTGACAAAATAAATAAATAAAAAATAGTCCCTAAATTTCAAAAAATAGTGACTGCTAATTTAATCAAATTGCCATAACCCACTTTTATTGCACAATTTATACACTTCACTAATCTACATAATCATCATTGTTTAAAATTATGTCCAGCTACTCAGGTCAAATTGTAAAGATGAATTCGAAATAAATCGGTAAGATCATTTGTAGATATTTTCTAAACACTTTCATCTTGTTAAATTTCAATGCGAACGTTTATTGATGTTTATATAACATAACTATTTACATTGACGCCTAATTTTTTACATCAGTAAACAAACCATTATGTTTCATCGATTATGAAGATTGAAGGATTAAATGAAGATAACTTAGTGTATTTTTCGAGTACACAAATTGTAAATTGACTAAACAATTATTTAACAGCTAAAAATCACAACGATACGCTGACCATTGCCTAACAAGATCAAACCAAGAAAACATTGAATCATTACTGTCTCTACTTTTAATTTCATACAAACCCTTTAAATAATAGGTTATAATAAACGCATATTATCTATGATTTAATATGCATATAAATTATATAAAGTTTTATTGTTTAAATCTTAGTTTATATAACAATTTTAAACATTATTGCAGTTACCTACCATGAAATAGCAAAATCATGGATGTTGTAAAAATTAGATAGTGTAAGACAGTAATCTATTGAATTTTAAAAAAAGAAATACCACCATGAATAGTGAAGATAATTTTGATAACCACACACCAATGATGCGACAGTATCTTAAGTTAAAAGCTGAAAATCCCGACATTCTACTGTTTTATCGTATGGGCGATTTTTATGAGATGTTTTATGATGACGCTAAGCGTGGCTCGCAACTTTTAGATATTTCGTTAACTAAACGTGGTTCTTCTAATGGCGAGCCGATTCCGATGGCCGGCGTACCTTATCATGCTGTTGAAAGCTATTTGGCTAAATTAATTTCTCTTGGTGAATCGGTTGCGATTTGTGAGCAAATCGGGGATCCTGCGACAACTAAAGGTCCGGTGGAGCGAAAAATTGTTCGTATCGTAACACCTGGTACCGTGAGTGATGAATTATTATTAGAAGATCGTAAAGATAATTTATTAGCATCAATATGGCAATCAAAAAACCACTATGGTTATGCCACACTCGATATAAGTTCTGGACGATTTTTTATCTTTGAAACAGATAGTTACGAATCAATTCAAGCTGAATTGCAACGTACAAATCCAGTTGAACTGCTTTATCCTGAAGAGTTTCAATCAATGGCTTTGATCGAACATCGCAACGGTTTAAGACGTCGCCAAATTTGGGATTTTGACCTTGAAACCGCCAAACAACAGCTTAATTTACAATTTGGTACCAATGATTTAGTCGGATTTGGCGTGGAAGATTGCCTTTATGCACTCAGTGCAGCTGGCTGTTTACTGCAATATGTAAAAGATACGCAGCGCACCGCGCTACCTCATATTCGTTCAATCATCAAACAATCAGCTTTCGACTTTGTGGTACTCGACGCAGCAACGCGGCGAAACCTAGAAATCACTGAAAATTTATCGGGTGGCACACAAAATACAGTGGCTGAAATTTTAGATAAAACCCAAACTCCAATGGGTAGTCGCATGTTAAAACGCTGGTTACATGCCCCAATTCGTGACGTAAATTTATTACAACACCGTCAACAAGCAATCAGTGAATTACAAAATCATATTGATGATATTCAGCCATTATTAAAACTCATTGGCGACCTTGAGCGTATTTTAGCACGGCTTGCACTACGAACAGCTCGTCCACGTGATTTTGCCCGTTTGCGTGATGCTTATAACTTACTGCCTCAAATGCAACAGTTATTAAGCCAAATGAATACGCCAGCTTTAATTGCTTTGCGAGCTAAAATCAATCAATTTGATCATATTGCATCTATTTTAACGCGAGCAATTGTCCAGACACCACCTATCATTATTCGTGATGGAGGCGTCATTGCCAGTGGTTACAATGCCGAACTTGACGAGCTACGCAATCTTGCAGATGGTGCAACGAATTATCTGGAACAACTGGAAATTCGCGAACGTGAAACTTTAGGTATAGACACACTAAAAGTCGGATTTAATGCTGTACATGGCTACTATATTCAAATTAGTCGGGGACAAAGCCATTTAGCACCAATTCACTATACCCGACGCCAAACGCTCAAAAATGTTGAACGGTACATTATTCCAGAGCTTAAGGAGTATGAGGATAAAGTCCTCACCTCAAAAGGTCGTGCACTAGCACTTGAAAAACAGTTGTATGATCAATTATTTGATTTACTTATGCCACAGCTTGTCGATATGCTACTCAGTGCCGATGCTATCGCTGAACTTGATGTCTTAACGAATTTAGCTGAACGAGCTTTAACACTCAATTATCAATGCCCTACATTTTCTGAAAAAGCAGGTATTGAAATTATTAATGGTCGCCATATTGTTATTGAACAAGTTTTACAAACGCCATTTATTGCTAACTCATTACGGCTTTCACCTGATAAAAGATTGCTCATTATCACCGGTCCTAATATGGGTGGTAAAAGCACGTATATGCGCCAAGCTGCATTAATTGTTTTACTGAGCTACATAGGTAGTTTTGTGCCCGCATCAAAAACCATTATTGGACCGGTTGATCGCATCTTTACCCGAATTGGTGCCTCTGACGATTTAGCGTCGGGGCGTTCAACATTTATGGTCGAAATGACTGAAACCGCTAACATAATGCATAACGCCACTGAACAAAGCCTTGTGCTAATGGACGAGATTGGACGTGGTACATCGACTTATGACGGATTGTCCTTAGCTTGGGCATGTGCTGAAAACTTAGCAAACCAAATCAAGGCGATGACACTCTTTGCTACCCATTACTTTGAGTTAACGCAACTACCTGAACATATGCAAGGCGTTTATAATATTCATTTTGATGCCATTGAACATGACAATACAGTTGCCTTTATCCACGAAGTATCTGAAGGTGCTGCCAGTAAAAGTTTTGGTATTGCGGTAGCCGGATTAGCTGGCGTACCAAAACAAGTATTAAAACGCGCCAAACAAAAGCTAAAAGAGCTCGAAGTCATTTCGAAACAAGCGGCAAAGAGCCATGTTGACCAATCGCAGCTTAGCTTTGTGACGGAAAGTGAACCTTCTGAAATTGAACAAGCGCTTAAACAGATCGATCCTGATGCCTTAACACCAAAACAAGCATTAGAAATGTTGTATCAATTAAAGCAAATGCTGTGAAACCAATACCTCCTAAATTAAAAAGGGCTTTGTGCCCTTTTTTGTTTATCTATCTTTTTCAACTAACTTCCTTAATCATCACAGAATAATCAATAATTATCTTAATGATTAATCAAAATATTAATATTAGTGATCGGCTACACTGCTCGTTAAAACAACTAAAGTTGTTCTGTGAGCGTTAAATTATCTCCATCTAAGCTTCGCCAGCCTATTTCAACTAACAGTTTCCTAAATAAGATTATTTCCAATATTTTTTCTTAGAAGTTTTACCAATACCAGGATTTAGACTATTAGTCGGATCAAGTTCTTGATAGAATTTTTTCAAATCGGCATTAGCGTGATACAGATGCCCAACATTATGTTCTGCTGGGTATTGTGCCCCACGCTGATCAAGTAAAGCCAAAATTTGTTCCTTCACTTCATCACAATCTGTGCCTGTTTTAGCAATATAGTCTTGATGAAAGACATAACAGAAAAAATGCCCATAATACATTTTATAGATAAAGTTTTGATCAATGTCTTTTGGCAAGGTTTCAAACCAATCTGTATCATTACGACGTAGGGCAATATCTAATGCCACAATGTTTTCCACTGTTTTACTATGGATATTTCGATAAGATGTGGCAGCACCTGCTGCAGCAAAACGATGTAACATTGCCGCTTCGGCTTCTTTAGCATTACACAAAAAATAATTTCCGTTTTTATTTTGGAAATAATCTCTTAAAAATGCTTCAGCTTCGGCAATACCATCATCTGCCATTTTTAAAATTAAATGATGTTCATAACGATCACGGTAGTCACGGATGGTTTTCGGTAAGTGATTAGGTAAAAATTTAGAGACAAAAATAGAAAAATGATCAGAAAAGTTTTTTGGAAAAAATGGAATTTTACCTGTAACACGATCAACAAAGTTTTTAAAAGCGAAAAGGCGAGGTATGGTATCGGTTCCTAATTTTTGGATAGCCAAAAAAGTCGGTTTGCCATAAACCGCAGCAATATCAAATGCGACTCGATGCATATATTCGCCTGATACCGGTAATGTTTTAAACTGACTTAAAATATGACGGCGAATATCATTTAACTCGTTTATATCATTGGTACCAATATAAAATACCTCTGATTTTTTCTCTAATGGAAATGTATCAAGACGTACGGCAAAAACCATTAAGCGTCCGGCACTACCCGAAGCTTCATAATGGCGAGCTGGATCGGCATTAAAACGTGCAGGAGTATCGGCATCAACTTCACGAACATGATCACAATAATGATGATCGTGACCTAAACCCGCATCGCGATTAATGTCATTTTCAGTATAGGTATGATTTTCTAGATTCTGTAAAATGGTTTCTGGGTCATCACCCAGTTCAATGCCTAAGTGGTTAACAAGATGTAATTGACCTTGTGCATCTAATTGTGCAAAAACAGCCATTTGTGTATAGGCAGGACCACGTTGAATTAGGGACCCACCAGAATTATTGCATATACCGCCCATAACAGATGCACCGATACATGATGATCCAATAACTGAATGCGGTCCTCGATTATATTTTTTTAACTCTTTTTCCAAACGAAATAATGTACTACCTGGTAAACATACAACTTGCTCACCATTTTCAATAATTTGAATACCTTCTAAACGACGAGTACTCACGATTACAATGGGTCTATCATAATCATTACCATCTGGGGTCGAACCACCCGTTAAGCCAGTATTTGCTGATTGTGTAATAACAATAACATCAGCGGCAATACAAACTTTTAATATTTGCCATTGCTCTACTAATGTTCCAGGTAATACAACAGCTAATGCATCACCTTCACCAAAACGAATACCTTGACGATAAGGCAAAGTCCGATTAGGATTTGTTAAAGTGTATTTTTTTCCAACAATGGTTTGCAGTTGTTCAATTAATGCTGTTTTTTCATTTCCGTTCATTTTTATCTTACCTACTTATTTTTTATGTGAGTACCGATTATTTTATAATCGCTCAATCAGGTAGAAAAGATACATAATGTGCTATTCAATCAAATCCTTTAAAATAGTTTTATTTAATTGAATAAATGTTAAGATTATTTTTTATAGTTATTTCTTCTTATTAAGGATTAACGCAAACCATTTTATTTGCTGTAGAATCTGAATCGATATCACCGGCATCAGAACCAACAGCATATTGTGTATTGGCATCATCAGATAATGCCCAATAGTAGGATTGAGCTGAAGTATGCCAATCACTTGTTGGATAATAAAGTTTATAAGAAGATCCCCATTCATTAAAAATACCACCAATCCATTTACCACTTTCATCTTTATAGCTAATTTGTCGACGATAATTATTAATATTGTGTCCATTAATTCCGCCATGCCAACCTTTGCCATTAGCATTGGTCAAATCATTTACTTTAGGGAATCGATAACCATTACTCAGATTATCACAAAAGCGTTGTACATCACCCTTAGATGATGCATCATTTGAACTAGCGATATACCATCTATCAATATTAAAACTGTATAATAATTGTTGGTGTTCATTGTCTGCATAGATTTTAAATAGAACTGGGCTAAATGAAGTATCAGTGGAATTTTCATTAGGTCCATTTAAAACCACTTTTAATGCCAGCACCTTTGGTGAATTATCCCAACCTGGTGTTTGTTCGGATTTTAATGAAATGGTGACTTTATTCCCACCGTTAACAGGATAAACAATTTGACCATTTTGGGCATTAGCAGCTATGACTTGTTCAGGTGTAACCCCGCCTAACACCAAATAAAAATGAAGCCCATTTAAACCTGTCGTGGGAAAATTGCGATCAGGATTACTGGTATCTTGCACTTTAAATCCTCGGCTTCTGATCCAATCAGGACCATCTGAATCAGGATAATGGCGTCCATCATACCAAACATTTGGTTGAATGTAACATACATACGGAGTATCAATTTTACGATTAAGATAATACGTATGCTTAGCACCATTAAAATGCGTCACATTAGGTATACCATATTGAGTAGATAATTGACCACCATTAGAAGTAATCGTTAATTTATAAGGGGAATCGCATGCTGTTAACTGGGCATTAGGATTATTTTTTACTTGCGTAGTAATATCGTTATTATTTGCATCTAACCACTTAACCATCAAATTACCAGTTGCATTTGGTGAAACATCACCATCTTCATCTCCCCAATAATTATCAGAAGATGCAATAAGATTACTCAATGAAATACTTGGATAGCTACTATTATTGACTAACGGTACCAAGGTTTTAATGCTCAAAAAAGTATCATTATTACTCAACAAATCAATGGGTGATTCTTGGCTTGAATTATCTATGATAGCATGAGGATATAAATCACTTTGACTGCCAGAAGCAATAAAGCTTCGACCATCAGATAGCTGTAAACCCAGTAAACCTTCAACACTGACCGCTTTAGTTTTACCACCGTCAAAAGTTAAATAAGGTGCATGACCATAAATAATACTTTCAGTCGATGCGGATAGTGCATTGACTAGATTACTAAACAAAAATAAAAAATAAACAACAATTATTGAAAATAATTTGACAATAAAATGAGAACGACAGAATTGATTAATATGTATTAAAAAAAAAAGATTATATTTACAGAAGACTACTTCAGACATATTGTATCTCCTTTGAAACTGCTTAATTTATTCGTGATAATGACTATCTAAAAACTAAAACTCAATTTCGATACAAAATATAAAACTGAAATAAGTATAAATGACTTTTTATCAAAAAAAAATAGATTAAACAATAAACAAAATAGTTTAATAACAATATTAATTAACTGTATATAATTATTTACATAAAAATTACATGTTTCCGTATGACATTTTATTACATACTAGACTTATAAAAACATCTATTCATAAAAATATTATTACTATTCAAAATAATTTTGACTAAAACAAATGACATAATAAATTGATTTAAATAAATATTTTAAAAATAAGTGTCTAAGAAAATTTTTTGACAATATTTTGCCTTCTATCTCGATGGAAAAAACTCCATGCAATAAAACGACTCTTTTTTTGCCCTTGTGCCATTGAAATAATTTTCACCTCAGCAGGTTTAACTGTAATTAATTGCTTATTTAGTACCTTCAATGACTCTTTTTTAGAAACCAACGAAGTAAACCATAAGCATTGGTATTTGTATTGTGTACTTTCTTTGATCATATTAGTGATAAAAGCACTTTCACCACCTTTGCACCATAGTTCAGCCTGCTGACCACCAAAATTGAGAACAGGATTAGATTTTGAATATCGTAATTTACCTAAATTTTTGAGTTTAGTTTGATTACTAGCCTTTGCTGCTTGTGCCGAATCATGAAAAGGTGGATTGCACATAGTTAACATATAAAATTCTTTTGGCTTTATAATCTGTTTAAAAATTGCAGAGGTATTACTCTGTAATCGACAATCAATAAAACCATTTAATAATGGATTAGATTGAACAATAAGCTTTGCGACATTAATGGCCATTGGGTTGATATCACTACCCACAAATGACCAATCATATTCAGCTCGACCAATAATTGGATAAATTACATTTGCTCCTACACCGATATCAAGAACACGGATCTGTTTACCTAAAGGAATCTTATCTTCGTTATCATGAGCGAGTAAATCAGCTAGATAATGAAGATAATCTGCTCGCCCTGGAATTGGAGGGCAAAGATAATCATTGGGAATATCCCAGTTGCTGAGTTGATAATAATGTAATAAAAGTGCTTTATTTAACAATTTAACTGCCATTGGATCAGCAAAATCGATAGATAACTTATTGTATTTATTCGTTTTAACGTACGTTGTGAAATCAGGTAATGTCTGGCATAGAGTCAAAAAATCATATCCATGCCGATGTTTATTACGTTGATGTAAAGCAGTTTTATTAACTGAGTTTGACTGTTCTTGCATGTTTTATCCAACATTAAAAAGACCGCCTATTATAAAGGTTTTACATAGAATAAGGAAAAGTAAAAAACGCTTAACTTAACTTATTTTAAATAAGCTGTTTACACTTAAGTAGAAATTTCTACGGATAATGACATAAAATAATTCTTCCACTAAGATTTTGCTGATATCGATTAAAACGTTGATATTATTGTAATACTATTTCGCATGGGTAAAAATTAGTCCAAAATGGTTTAGTAGTATCGATACCATCGCCATTTTATCCACAGAATTTATTTTGTCATCCAATAAATTGGATTAAAATTCTTGATTGTAAAACTGGCTGGTTTGTACTCGTCACTAAATTCATTAGCCACATTTGTATTGATGTGTTTGGTTGCTTTTCCATCAGCGATAGGATCTAATATGACTCACTGTTTATTCACCGCTACGTCTATTTTAGCTATTTGAAGCGCATTATTTTTTACTGTTTTGCTGATACGGTGATTAATGCTTATTGTCCGTAGCTCGTGGAGAACTGAGTGTTAATACACATAAATTTAAAAGGGTAATTTCATTTAGTGTTGATTAAATCTAGTTGTTATGACATTAAACATGACTTTAATACATTCCATTAGAAAAAAAGTTCTTATTTGTTATAATTTCAAACTTTTAATTCAAACGGAAATGCCATGAGAATTCCATTAAAATTCTTTCCATCCTCATTTATCTTATTGTTATTTATCCCTTTTGATCTCTATGCTTCCGACTTTAACGGTGATCAGTTGAGCTTGGTTTGGGCTGTACCATTTATTGGAATTTTGCTATCAATTGCATTATGCCCACTATTTTTAGTACGATTGTGGCACTATCATTATGGTAAAATTATTATTTTTTGGACAACACTGTTTATGGTTTCTGCCATTTTTTCATTCGGCATGCAAACCACCATCAATCTAACTTCTCATGCAATATTAGAGGAGTATATCCCTTTTATCGTTTTACTACTTGCCCTGTTTACCGTATCTGGCGGGGTTTTGATTAAAAGTGATGTTATTAGTACCCCAAAATTAAATGTTATATTGTTAGCAATTGGCACTGCTTTAGCATCAATTATGGGTACAACAGGTGCGGCGATGTTAATGATTCGTCCTCTAATTAGGGCTAATCGTCACCGTAATCAATCTGTTCATATTATTATCTTTTTCATCTTTCTAGTTGCCAACATTGGGGGGGGATTAACTCCATTAGGTGATCCGCCATTATTCATTGGTTTTTTAAAAGGAGTTGATTTTTTTTGGACCGTTAAACATATGTTTTGTCCAGTGTTATTGACTACATTTTTATTATTGATAATTTTCTATGTTATCGATAATCATTACTTTCTTATACAATATGGTCAATCGTCAAAAATGAATACTACCAGTACTCAATCCTTCAAACTCTATGGTATAACAAACATTTTTTTATTGTTTGCTATTATTATATGTGTGTTGATATCTGGGATTTGGCAATCTTCAATCACATTCACCATTTTTACTACTTCGATCGCCCTATCCGATTTAGTGCGAGATCTTTTATTGTTAATTATCACTGTTACTTCTGTCCTGATTACACCAAAGCAAATTCGTGCTGATAATGAATTTAATTGGGATCCAATTATTGAAGTTGGAAAATTGTTTATTGGTGTTTTTATTACAATTGTACCGGTGTTAACAATTTTACGATCAGGCAGTAATGGGGCATTAGCGGCGATGGTAACACTCGTTAACAACGACCATCTTGAGCCAATCAATACTCTGTATTTTTGGTTTGCAGGATTGCTTTCAGGCTTTTTAGACAATGCTCCGACTTATCTGGTGTTTTTCAACCTAGCATCAGGAGATGCCATGACGTTAATGACCACAATGGCAAAAACACTATTGGCCATATCAATGGGTTCCGTGTTTATGGGGGCGCTTAGTTACATAGGAAATGCGCCTAACTTTATGGTTAAAAGTATAGCAATACAGCACCAAATTAAAATGCCAAGCTTTTTTGGTTATATGAAATGGTCAATTGCTATATTAATCCCAATTTTTGGGATAAACAATTTCATCTTTTTTGTATTGTTTTAGATAAAATGAATGATGGATAGAAAGTTAAAAATATGCGTTTAGACAATAAAGTATCTAATTCATTTAAACGTAAATAATCCGCTTTTCTATCCTTATTTTATATCCATGATAAGTGTTATCCCTAATAAACGCTGTTCCATTTTTTATAGAGTAATTTGAAAAGTCAGATTACCGATATTTTTGTCAACTCTAAAGTATCACCAATTCGCTTACGCTTTTTTTTATCATATAAATATAAACCAAAACTATAAGAGGATAAGTTGTTAGTGGGTTGATTTTAATATTAAATAAAGAGATCTTGCCTTAATGGAAACTTATTATAAGTTTCAAAGCTCCTTTATTGATTTGTCATCATCGAAATCCATTTCTTGCTAAGATTAATCTACAGTTGTACTGAGAAAATCCGTCTAATAGTGATCGTCTAATTCACACTTACCGTATAATACAATTATGATACGACCATTAACATATCATTTTTTACATCGATTTTTTTTTACTCACGTTTTAATAAATACCAATTGCTACTAGTGTTGGGACCAAATATCAATAACAAACTGCAACTATAATTTTAACTTCATAACCCTTTCTTTTATAAGGAAAGGCATACTCTGAACTACGGTTATTTATCTTTATTAGTATCTAAGCGTTTGGCATCAAGTTCTTTACAAATAAACTCATAAATGTCATCAAGTTTATAAAACTTACTGATCCAAAACATGGAAGCGATAATTAAAATACCTGGTAGATAAAGATAGCAAAGCTTGATGACAAAAAGTGCACTTGGTATTTGCACAGCATTAGCAATATAACCACCAGAAGTGAGCAAAACACCAGTAATTGCACCAGCACCCGCCATAGCCACCTTACCTAAAAAACCATTAATAGAGGTTAAGATACCTGCAGTATTAATACCTGTTTTCCAAACTCCATAATCAACGGGATCAGCTTGCATTGAAAAATAGATCGCTAAGCGTTGTCCGGCTCCAATTGATAAAATCACGGCACCTATAATCAAACCAAGATGATTAACACCAGATAGCATCATAATCCCCATTCCAATCAAATTGATAGTACTAGCAAATAAGTAAATATGGCGTTTTTTAAGACGATTGGCTAACAAAGGAACAGTCAGTGTTCCAAGTAATGGTACAAAGGTTGATATACCTGCAATAATTGCTGTTAATTCTGTGCTTTGTACATAATAATTAAAAAAATAGACCAATGCTCCTGTTTGTAAAAAGAACGCTCCCCACATTAGAAAAATATTGAAAGCAAAAACTTTCCAAGGTGTATTATCTTTTAGACCTAGCCATGCACGGGCAAGAGTCATTTTATCTTGAATTATAGTGATTTTTTCTTCAACATTTTTAAAGCTGACGATTAAAAAGAAGGTTGCAATGCATCCAAAAATAACTGCGGTATATAAAAAACCATGAATTTGATTGCCATTACCTAATGTTGCAACTAAAGGTAATGTTGCCACTGCAACAATGGTTGATCCTAATGATCCTAATAAAATTCGTACGGAGGATAATGTCGTACGTTCTAAAGAATCCGCAGTTAAAAACGGTAACATTGCACTAAAGGGAATATTAACAATGGTGTAGACAAATGACAGACACAAGTAGGTCACAAATGCATAGATAAGTTTACCTGTTGTACCAAAATCTGGCACATAAAATACCAATACACATAATATACCAAAAGGTATTGCACCAATTAATAACCATGGACGACACCGACCCCAACGAGTCGATGTATTATCAATGATAAGTCCCATTAATACGTCAGCAACACCATCAATTAATCGTGTAACTAAAAACATAATACCCACATAGTAAGCTGGTAGCTCCATTACATCAGTATAAAAATACATAAGATATAATGAAATTAACTGCCATACTAAGTTACAAGACAAATCAGCAATTCCATAACCAATTCGTTGTTGCCAAAGTTTAAATATTGAATGCATAATTTTAAATCCTTTAATTAAATTGATTAAAGAGAATATTGACGAATAAACCAAGCAGGCGTACAGCTCCATGCATGACAATAACTGTTAATGATTCTGCTTCCGTAAGGTGAATAGTTGGGATCGTTAGGATCAAACAGTTCCCAAAACGTATCAGCGCCATATGCAACCATTTTTCCCCAATAGGCTTTAATTTCGTCTATCGCCTCTTTGGTCATACCAACTTTTAATAAAGCTAAAATATAGTGGTGGCGTAAGTAAGGTGTATTCATACCGATATCAGGAGGGGTTAATTGCAAACTATTCATCAATTTTCGCTGATGTTTGAGATCCCCTACATCAGCAAGAATCATCCAAATTTGCGTTGCATAGCTGATTTGACGTTGTACACCACTTATGTAAAATCCGGATTTTTCATCCCATAATTTGTCAGCCGCGTGTTTTACAAAATCCAAATTTTGTTGTAAATTTGCGGATATCTCTGGTTGAAAGGTTTGAGAAAGCTGTATCGCTTTGTCTAAACAATAGATTAAAACACCTTGTGAAGCACCTTGTTTATTTAGTTTTTCATGCCAATCAATAAATGACCACCAGTCATCACTATCGACCACAAGTCCATATTGATCACAACGTTTAAGCGCGATATTAATCTGTTGTAAAGCTACTGGCCACAATTCTTTAACAGTGGTGTGATCTTGAGTTGCTATGAAATAGTCATATAAGACATCAATATAAAACAACGAATAATCAAATAAGAAAGTATCATCAGCAATAATTTGTGGTTTTACAAAAATATTAGCCGAAACCATACCATCCTCTCGTCTATGACTTGCAAACAGATATAAGCAACGGCGGACAAGTTCATGTTGTTTAAAAGTAACATTGTTGACTAAAGCTTGAAGTCGTAGATCTCCTAACCATAATCGTCGATCTCGTTTAGGTCCATCTTCAAACACCTCTTGCATACAGTTTCGCAGTGTATGGACGGACACTTGATCAATTTTAGCTAATTGAAGATCTTGTGTTTGGCACTCAATACAGTGCTCAGGCGCTGAACTTACTGTTTTAAACTCAATGTCTTTAAACGCTAAATTGTATTTAGGTGATAATGAAACAATATCAATTTTCAAATATCGAAAACAGTAACGTCTTCCTAAGGTTATTTGGGCTGGTAGTACATCAATGTACTCGTCATGTTCTTGTAACCAACTTTTACTCAACCATCCTTGATATTGACTGAATGGCTCGGCAAGCTCACATAAAGTTTCAGCAAACGAAAACTTGATATGTGCAGGTGCATCGGGAGGACTTCCTACCGCATCACACAAAAAAGATAAATACCCAACTCCATGTTGACCAAAATCAATAATAAAACTTTCACCAGTTTGAAAACTTTGATTGAAATAAATAGTGGCAGGACTAATTACCTTAGACGACCATCCATGAATTGCTTGTGAGTCATTAACTAATGTAATGATATTTTGCGCTTTAATAATTGTTTGATGGATTGTTGGTATTAAATTTTCGGCTTTAGCAATGAACTTTATGTCCCGAATCATAACAATATCATCATTTTTTTGTATCGCTTGTACCATAGTATTCTCCTTAAAAATCTCTATTTAGGAGTATAGCTATGAGTTACTTAAGACAGCTACTTTGATATTGCCACATTAGCGGTATAAATGGCATTAGTAAAAAGATCATTAAGAGTCAGTTCACATTTTTAGAATTATTACTTTTAAACAGAATGTTAATTACATTATTGTGTGAGGAGTGAAAGTGACGTAAACAATCATTGATGCTACACATTTTTTAATTCAGCATTTTCACTAACCATAATTAGAATTATTGAAAAGAAGTTAGGTAAGCATTATGAATCATTTAAAAATCATTACTTATTTTAATTCTGAATTAGATAAATTAGCGCTGTATAAAAGTGACCCAGAAGATAACAGTTATGAACATAACCATGAATTTGATGAGTTAGTCATTGTTGAACAAGGACATGGACTGCATATTATTAATGGTAAACCTTTATTTATACAACAAGGTGATGTGTTTTTAGTTCGTCACCATGATTATCATTTTTATGACGAACTGGGTACTTTAAAACTAACAAATATCTTGATCAATCCTCGTCGCAACTTTATGTATTTAAATAAGATAGAAATGTTATTGAATCGAATTTCCGTGAATGATTTAAGTTCGTCTATTTGGCTAACACCGAGCATACGGAAAGAGTGTAATACCGTTATTGATCAGATGTTTAATTTGCAAAATTCATTAGAGTATCGTGAATTTTTATTTTTTAAATTAATTACTATTATTGATCAATCACAACGGCAAACACAAAAAAACAATACACGTTATAAACTTCACTTATTGCTTAATCATTTACAAGATAACTGTTTTGATGAATATGATTGGCATAGTATTGCTCAACGTTTTCATTTAACTCTTAGAACAATGTTCAGGCATATTAAACAAGCCACAGGCCTAACACCAGAAAACTACATCAAACGATTGAGATTGTTATCAGCACGAGCAAAAATTCGTGAAAGTGATATGACAATTACTGAAATATCTTTACTTTGCGGTTTTATCAATAGTACTCATTTTACAACGTTATATAAAAAAACATTTGGTATAACGCCAAGTGAAGAAAGGAAAAACGATAAACAGAATTTAATAAATTAATCTTACAAAGAATCGTTCTGCTTTAAAATTGAACTGGTTGTCAAAAGTGTGAGTCTTCGCACAAATTTGATAAAAAGTCTAAAATTACTATAAATAACAGCCAAAAAAAGATTTTTCATGTCCATATATTAAAGGTCCGGTATGATTTTCCTTTTAAAATATGGGTATAACAATTAGTAAAGCTATGGGGACTATCCATGATTAAAAAACTGCTTGATAAAGATTTTTTTGTTTCAAGTGACCAAAACATTGCTCTTGAACCTCGGGCACCACAAACCGTATATCCTGAACATACTCATAATTTTAATGAAATTGTCATTGTCACAAAGGGATCAGGTAAGCATATTTTAAATGGTCAACTTTTTGACCTTTATCCAGGTATGATGTTTTATATTCATGCAAGTGATTGCCATTTATACGAAAATGTTAATAATTTACACTTAACAAATATCTTATTTAGAGATCAAGATAAATTCAATTTTATCAATGGTATTAACGAATTGATACCCAGACAAAAAACGAACCAATCGCACTATTTTGTGGATAAAAAATGTAACCAATATGTGCAAGCTATTTTAAATCAACTCAATCAAATGAATAAACAGCCAAATGCCTTTCAGGAAAGTCTTTTTTTACAATTACTTTTATTATTTAAACAAAATCATCATGTTAATCAAGGAGAAGGATCAACAGATTCTCGAGTTAAACAATTGTTGCACTGGTTACAAATTCATTTTAATGAATCAATTGATTGGGATATGATCACACAACAATTTTCACTGTCACTTCGCTCTTTTCATCGACACATAAAAAACCATTTAGGTATTACTCCCCAAAAATATTTAATAAAATTACGCTTAGCTGAGGCCTACACTCAATTAATATATACTAGAAAGACAATTACAGAAATTGCTCAAGAATGTGGATTTAATGATAGTGCCTACTTTTCAACCTGTTTTAAACAAGAGTTTAAAATTGGTCCACAAATATTACGTAATGATCCAGAAAGACGTTATCATTAATCGTGAAACAAAGTCGTCAAAAACAAGTTATGAATAAATATTTACGTTTATATAAACAGGACTATTTTATTTCAAAGATAAATACGGTTACTGTCGAAAAAAGAGAACATCAGCAATCCTTTCCTTTGCATAATCATGACTTCTATGAAATTGTTATTGTCTGTTCAGGAAATGGATTGCATCATTGGAATGATTATATTTATCCCATTACCAGTGGCGATATTTTATATATCAATCCAAAGGACATTCACGGTTATGAATCCGTAAATAATCTTAAACTGTTTAATGTATTATATTTGCGAGAAACGCTTTTTTTGTCAGCTATAATTGAAAAATATCTACCTCAACATAACGCTAAACACACAGAACGCGTTTGGCGAATTAATCCTTCATTTATTAAACAGTTATCATCATTGGTTGATCAGTTAACCATAGAATCAAAAAAAATAATTTACCCTCAGTGCATTTGTCTGAAACGTTGTTTTTACAGTTATTAATTTTATTAGATAGAATCAAGCAAGATCCTAATGAACAATCTACTACAGAGACTCATCAGTTAGATCTACTTTTTACAATGTTGCATAATAGTATTGGCAGTTCATTTAACTTGGAAATGTTTTGCAAACAAAATCATATTGCAGAACGTTCAATTAGCCGTCTATTTAAAAGCCAAACGGGCATGACCATTAATGAGTATTTGCAAAAGCGTCGTCTATGTAACGCTATGTCATTACTGCGCAATACGCAATACTCGATCAGTATGATTTCATCGGAATGTGGCTATGATGATAGTAACTATTTTTCTGTGGTTTTTAAAAAAGAGACTCAACAAACGCCATCCCAATATCGATCAAAATTTAAAAATAAACACAATAAAAAGTAACACTCCTTGAGTTAAATTAGATTGTTAAAGTTTACTCTCTTTTAAAACACCAAAAGAGAGCAACCATTTAATTAAGATAAAATACAGGCAATAACTCTTCACTGATTGGGCTATTATCAGTATTACTTGGCATAATATCACGCATAAATGTCCACCACTTTTGGCACGCAGTGGTACTACCAATAGCATCCCAACGTTCTTCTGATTCAATTTCAACGTAAGCAAATAATAGATTGCGCTTTGCATCGAGAAAAATCGAATAATTATGTGCACCATGTGCTTTTAATTCTTTCACTAATTCTGGAAAATTTCATCGTGCCGTCTTTTATATTCCGCATGTTTATCAGGATTAACCTGCATGATTGAAGCTTTTCTTAACATAACCATTCCTCTTTATTAATCATCAAATATGAAATAAGTCAATATGATATTTACTAACCTATTTCATAATTTTATATAAGCAACTTATCATTGATAAATAGTATGATAAAGTTGTTCAATTTCGTGAACATTTGTTTTACGTGGATTACCATCTGTGCAAACATCATTAAAAGCAGCCTTCGCAAGCAATGGAATATCTTCAATTTTTACACCAATGGCTTTCAAATTAGCTGGAATACCTACATCCTGATTAAGTTGTTTGACTGCATCAACAGCAGCTTGCCTGGCCTGTTCAATACTCATACTTTCAGTATTAACAATTCCCATTGCCTTAGCAATATCACGGAATTTATCAGCAGTAAAATCAGCATTGTAAGCCATGATATGGGGGAGCAAAACCGCGTTTGCCACACCATGCGGTGTATTATAAAATGCACCAAGCGGATGAGCCATACCATGCACAAGCCCTAAACCAACATTTGAAAAGCCCATTCCTGCAATATATTGCCCAAGTGCCATATCTTCACCACCTTTTTTATTACCCTTGACAAAATCGCGAAGTGAACGTGAAATAATTTCAATCGCTTTTAGATGGAACATATCAGAAAGTTCCCATGCACCTTTAGTAATATACCCTTCAATAGCATGAGTTAACGCATCAACACCTGTTGCAGCTTTTAAACTTGCAGGCATACTAGCCATCATTTCGGAATCAATAATAGCAACAATCGGAATATCATGCGGATCAACACAAACAAACTTGCGTTTTTTCTCTTCATCTGTGATAACGTAATTGATCGTTACTTCCGCAGCGGTACCTGCCGTTGTTGGAATGGCTATGGTAGGAACCGCAGGTTTTTTAGTTGGTGCAACGCCTTCTAAGCTTCGCACATCAGCAAATTCAGGATTATTAATAATGATACCAATGGCTTTGGCCGTATCTTGCGGAGATCCACCACCGATCGCTATTAAATAATCAGCACCTGACTGTTTAAAAATGTCTACCCCTTTTTTAACGATTCCAATTGTTGGGTTAGGCATAACTTGATCAAAGATTTGATAAGCAAAACCATTGTCATCTAATAATTTTGTTACTTTTGTTGCTACTTTGAATTTAATTAGATCTTTGTCAGTAACCACCAATGCTTTTTTAAAACCCCGTTTTTTAATCTCATCAACGATATGTTGGATTGAACCTGCACCAAAATAAGAGGTTTCATTTAAAATCATTCTATAAGCCATAATCTGTTTTCCTTTCAATTAATTTGCCATGCCTAAGCCAACGATATTGGCAGCAAAAATAATAACTAAGCAACCTATACATAATACTTTTACTGGTTTCTTTCCTGTGCCAAACCACTCTTTTAAAACTAAACCAACAATACCACCACAAAGCACATAAAAGCTCATATGTAACATCCAACTCATAAAGCCATATTCTGCTGGAATATTGGCATGGCCCCATGCATAAAAGAAGAATTGAAAATACCACATTGCACCGCCCAAAATGGCAAACAATGCATTGCTAATGAGTAACGATTTAGCAACCGAGAAATCTTGTTTGAATGACAACTCTTTTTTAAAACAGAGGCGGGAAATACAAAAACCGAGATTAACTATCGCGCCACCACCCATGATGACTACATAACTAGGTAACGCAACATACAGATGGGAAACACCTAATTGAGCGGCCTTAGTATGCATAGGTACCGCGGCGCTCATAGCAAAAGACATACCGGCAGAAAAAATCCCACACATTACCGCTAATAATAAGCCTTTGCGTAGATTAAAATCCGCTACCTGTACACCTAATGTTTTTTCTTTTAAAAGTCCCGCATAAGTAACAATGGCTACCCCAATAACAGCGACAACTACGCCTAGCAGTGTCATTTTGCCGCCGGTTGAAGCGATAAGTTCACCAAATTTACCTTGTAATATCGGCGTCATTAACGTACCAACAATTAAGGTAATGCCAATTGCAATACCTATCCCCATGGACATACCCAAATAGCGCATAGTCAGTCCATAGCCGACATTACCAATTCCCCACATTGCACCAAATAGAAAAACTGGAATTAATACATCTGAACTGAAACTACCGTAATATTCCCAAAAATCAGGCAATAAACAGTAACTTATAGACCAAGGTAAAATAATCCATGAAAAAATACCCGCGATTGACCACATTGTTTCCCATGACCAGTTTTTCACTTTTTTTAAAGGCGCATAAAAACTAGCGGCAGAAGCGGCACCAACAAAATGCCAAATAATGCCTAGAAAAATTGAACTACCCATATTTGTTTCCTTATAGCTAAACAATATTACTTAGTATATTTTTGCTAAGCTTATTTATTGTTTTAATGCGTCCTCTAAAGGAGTAACATCAAACCGTTGAGCAAGAAGCCTAAATTGCTCTAAAGTAATGGTTTGTCGTTTGCCTCCCATGAATAATACTTTTACTAATACTTCCGCGGATTTTTCAGCAGTATCAATTAATCCAAAAGCCTCATCCAAATTTGATCCTGTACCGAAAACACCATGAAACGCCCAAAGAACTAATGTGTGTTTTGCCATTTCTTTTGCCGTTGCATAACCAATTTCATCTTTACCTGGTACCATCCAAGGCACTACTCCAACACCATTTGGAAAAACAACCAGGCATTCGGTGCTCATTTCCCATAGTAAACGGGTAATAACTGCGGTATCGAGCTCTAAAACATAGGTTAATGCAATTAAATTGGTTGCATGACAATGCATGATCACGCGATCTTTACCTTGGCTTTTTTCCATGCGAACAATGTGAGACTGTAAGTGAGCAGCTAGCTCAGAAGTGGGTAAACCACCATTAATCAACCCCCACATAATATAGTAACCCTTGCCCTGTTCATCGATTTTGACAATAGCTAAGGTATCAGCGGGATCTAAAATGACATTTCGGAAAAATTTTCCAGAACCTGTCACAATAAAGTATTGATTGGCTAACTTAGCCACATCTTGTGTTAATGATACGTGCCTTGGATTAGCATAAAAGTCACCTTGAAATGAAACGATATCGGTGTCTAACAATCGTAAGCTTACGTTACCACCATTACGTTCATCCCAACCTTTTAACCACATGTCGTACGTTGCTTTGATCATGCCTTGCACAAACCAAGAAGATAGAATTTGTTGCATTGTTTTCACCTTTTTTATCGTTGGCTTAATACTTGTTGCTCATATTGACGAACTTCGTCTAACCATGCCTGGCCTACTGGGACATCATTAAGCTGACAATACCTGTCCCAAACTGCTTGCCAAGGCAGTGATTTTTGTTCTTCTAATAATGCTAATCGGGAGGTAAAATCTCGGTCATGTTCGTACTGTTTGAGTTTATCCGTTGGTTCTAATAGTGCTTTCATTAAGCATTTTTTCATATTACGAGTACCAATTACCCAAGCAGCAATACGGTTGATTGATGCATCAAAAAAGTCTAAACCGATATGTACACGATCGAATAATTTATTACGAATGACCTCACTGGCTATGTTTTGAGTTTCATCATCAAATAATACGACGTGATCGCTATCCCAACGTACTGGACGGCTTACGTGTAATAATAAGTGTTCAATAAATGGCATAACGGCAGAAATCTTATCTGAAATCACTTCTGTCGGATGGAAATGACCAGCATCTAAACATAATGCTGTTTTACGAGATGTGGCATAAGCCAAATAAAATTCGTTAGAGCCAGCAGTATAGGATTCTAAACCAATACCAAATAGCTTACTTTCAACGGCATCAATGTGATATTTGGAATCAATCTTTTCGCTGATCATTTCATCAATAGCTTCAACTAAACGCTGTCTTGGTCCAAATTTGTCAACCGTGATATCTTTCATGCCATCTGGTAACCAAATGTTCATAATTGACGGTGTACCTAACTCTTTACCGAAGTACTCAGATACTTTACGACATGCTTTGCCATGATCAATCCAGAATTGACGGATTTGATCGTTAGTGTGGGTTAAAGTCCCATCATTACTCAGTGGATGTGAAAAGTAAGTAGGATTGAAGTCTAAACCAATATGCTGTTTTTTTGCCCAACAAACCCAGTTAGCAAAATGTTCGGATTTAATTTCATTACGATCGACTTTGTGATCAACTTCAAGATAGCAAGCATGCAAGTTAAGGCGTTTTGGTCCAGGAATTAAACTGAAGGCTTTATCTAAATCTAAGCGCAGTTCGTCAGCGTTACGCGCTTTGCCAGGATAATTTCCTGTTGCTTGAATACCACCTGTTAACTCGCCTTCAAGTTTTTCAAAACCAACCACATCATCACCTTGCCAACAATGTACCGAAATTGGTAAGCGGGCCATAGTAGAAATTGCGGCATCAGTATCTACACCTATTTCTGCATATCTTGATTTGGCAATTTGGTATGCCTTTTCAACGACATTCATGGAAGACTCCTTTATGAAATATATAAATTTTTTAAATAATTATTGGTTGGAGAGTAATATTTGGTGTCAAAATTTTGTGCAATAATATGGCGCAAAGTATTGACATTTTTAATGTCACCTAACGCAATCAATTGATAACCCACATTCCCAAGTGATGAAGATTCAATGGGGCCAGCAGTAACATTGATTTGACAAACATCAGCACATAACTGATTTAAAAAAGCGTTTTGACAGCCACCACCAACAATATGTAGAGTTTCGATTTTTCTATTAGTGATCGTTACTAATTCTTTGATGATATCGCGATATAAATGAGCCAAACTGTCAAAAATACATCGCAACAGCTGCGATAGACGTTCAGGTGCATGACCGTGGTTTTCCAAACAAATTTGTTTTATGGTTTCTGTCATCGATTGAGGATTTAACAATCGACAATCATTTGGATTGATAAGATAGGTAAATGCGGATTCTTGTTCAGCTAATTGAATTAATGAGGTAATATCCTTAACTTCATGTTCAACGCAGACTCGTTGGAATAACCATAGTCCCATTATGTTTTTTAATACTCGAAAATGTCCATCAACGCCCCCTTCGTTAGTAATATTTGCGTTTAATGCCGGTTGTCCAGTAACAGGCTGTTTTGATTCAATCCCCATTAATGACCAAGTTCCAGAACATAAGTAAGCACTATGTTGATCATTGATTGGTGCAGCAATAACTGCACTAGCCGTATCATGGCTGGCAATAGCGATAACCGGAATTCGATCGCCTTCGGGTGTTTTCCACATTCCAACTTGATTACCTGGTTGAGAAATAGTACCAAACCATTTACGTGGTATACCTAAATAGTTAAGCAAGTCATCATCCCAGTTTTTCGTAACAACATTAACTAATTGAGTGGTCGTTGCGTTAGTGTATTCGCGATTAAGTTGTCCAGTGAGTCGATAGATAAAATAATCAGGGATCATTACTAAATCGGTTACTTGTGATAGCCAAGTAGGAGGATTGATCATCATTGCTTTGAGTTGGTAAAGGGTATTAAAAGTGAGAAATTGGATGCCCGTTTTTTGATAAATCCTTTCTGTGCTAAGTTCAGATTGCACCAGTGACATGACATTATCAGTACGATGATCACGATAAGAATAAGTGGATCCAACTACTTGTCCATTCTTATCAAGCAATACATAATCAACGCCCCAACTATCAATACCGATACTATCGATTTTGATATTTTGCTGAATAATTTTATTTAGTCCAATTAAGATCTGTTGTTCCAGATAAACTAAATCCCAACAATAATCATTATCTATTGCTTTGAATCCATTGTTAAACCGGTGAATTTCTTTAAGCGTTATTTTTTGAATTTGCTGTTGATAACATGACAGCATGACCCGACCACTCGATGCCCCTAAGTCAATTGCTACAATATATCTATCTTCCATTAACACTGCCCTTAATTTTATTAATGGTGATAGTTTATATAGCGTTAAATTCAAAGACTTTTAATCGATTGCCATTGTTTAATAAATGTTGGCAATATTTTCAAACTCAGTGTGATCTATCACACAAATTACCAAATTTATCGGTTTTATACATTCCCATAAATTATTGGTATAATAATTTTTTTTACAAAATTTGAGAGTAATCCATGGTAAATCAGTTAAAAGCCCTTATTCAGTATCTTCTTCCTAAACAGTTATTAACTTCGTTATTTGGTTGGCTTGCTAAAAAGCAGCTAGGTAACATTACTACTTGGATAATTCAGGGCTTTATCAAATTGTATAAAATAGACTTAAGTGAAGCTAAATTGGTAAATGTTCGAGACTATAAAACCTTTAATGATTTTTTTGCACGTAAACTGAAAGAAGATGCTCGCCCAATTGATACCGCGATTAATTCTATTATTATGCCCGCTGATGGAGTTATAAGCCAATTTGGAACGATTCAAGATAACTTCTTACTACAAGCAAAAGGGCATTATTATTCCTTAGAAGCACTAGTTGCTTGTCATTCTGATATGATTAAATTTTTTAAACATGGTTCTTATGCAACCACGTACCTCTCCCCAAAAAATTATCATCGCTTTCATATGCCTTGTGATGGCGTTTTACGTGAAATGATTTATGTACCCGGTTCGCTTTATTCTGTGAGTAAAGCAACCACTGAATGTATACCAAATATTTTTGCTCGGAATGAACGCGTAATTTGTTTATTTGAAACTGAGTTTGGTCCAATGGCACAAATACTAGTCGGGGCAACTATCGTTGGTAGTATTGAAGTAGAGTGGGAAGGTTGTATTACTCCGCCACGCGAAGGCATAATGAAACGTTGGATCTATTCAGGCGAAGTAAAATTAATTAAAGGACAAGATATGGGATGTTTTAAACTTGGTTCAACCGTTATCACCTTGTTTGCATCCAATACAATTGAATTTGATAGCCACTTGAAAGTTGGCGATACAACACGTGTTGGTCAAAAATTAGCTGAAAGGATATAGCTTTATGTGGATACGTAGTATTTTATGTTGTGCTTTATTGCTGTTTTCATCAATAACATTGGCTGAACAAACAGTCATTACCATTAATAATGAAGAAGAACTGTTACAAACACTCAATCAATTAGGTGATAAAAATGAGGAACTCCGTCAAAATTTAGAGCTTCAAAAAACACATTTAACCAGCATTATTAATGAACAAAATAATATTACTACGCAAATTTCACATGTTCAAAATACATTATCAACTCTTGCCGAACAAGGGGAATGGTTAAGTTTTTCAACTGCGCTTGGCGAAACACTTCGCCAACAATTGTTAAATCTACCAGAAAAACCAAAATCTCAACCACTTGATGCAGAAATAGCGGAAGCAAAAGTTCAGCAGTTAAATTACAGCAATAATTTAAAGGCATTAGGCAGCTATCCGACATTAACTAACCCAGTTAATAGCTCAAAACTTGCTAGCCAATATCGACGTTCAATTCGTGAACAGATTGAATTACTTAAAACGTTAATCTCAGGCACAGACACCACTATTTTGGAGTTAACAAAATTAAAAATATCAAATAAGCAATTAACTAATGCTATAGATGAAGTTAATGATGCTGCACATCGTTATTTTTTTTGGGTTGCCGATGTAAATCCAATTTCATTGGAGTATCCAGTAAATTTAGCTAAAGATGTGGCTTATGTAATATTTTCTATCGACACATTATCTCAGTTATATCATGCGAGTTGTGAAATATTATCATCACCTAAATTACTATTTTTATTAATAATATCCATAATATTTGTTTTTGCACATTTCAAAATGCGAAATAAATATTATGCTTTTTTAAATAAATCAGCTACGCGTGTAGGTAAAGTAACGCAAGACAATTATTCATTAACGTTAAAAGTAATAGTTTATTCGTTAATTATGGCGTTGCCTATACCTATTTTATGGGCTGTTTTTGGTTATGCACTACAACAAATCAATTGGGATTATCCGGTGGCTATTGCGCTGGGCTATGGAGTTAATGCTGCTGCACCAATTTTATGGGTTTTTATAATCACAGCTCATTTTGCGGAAAAATCAGGACTCTTTATTACCCATTTTGGCTGGTCAAAAGCTAATGTTCATGAAGCAATGAAATATTATAAACTTTCAGTGTGGGTGGTGATTCCTCTTGTAATGATTGTAATGAGTTTTGATCAGTTTAACAATCGCCAATTTGCTGCTACTATTGGTCGTTGTGCCTTTATTATTTTATGTTTTGCATTAGTATTCATGAGCAACTCAATTCACCGCGCTGGTGTTCCATTATATATAGATAAAAAAGGCTCAGGCGATAATCTCTTGAGTCATATTTTATGGCTCATTTTATTGAGTGCACCGTGGTTAGCAATAATAGCCGCCTGTTTAGGATATTTATCTACTGCGCAAGTTTTATTAGGGCGCCTTGAAGCTTCAGTCATTATTTGGTTAGGTTTATTAGTTATTTATTTTATGATTCGTCGTTGGATGTGGATCCAAAAACGTCGCATCAAATTTGAACGAGCAAAACAGCGCCGATTAGAACGTATGCAACGCGCTAGAGGTCACGAGGAAGATTTAACATCAATTAATGATGGTATGGATGAACCTGCGATTGACTTAGATGCAATTAGTGCTCAATCATTACTATTGGTTAGATCAATTATTATGCTTATAGCATCAATCAGTATGATTTTACTCTGGTCAGAATTGCATTCAGCTTTTGCCTTTATGAATAACATTAAACTTTGGGGTACAAGCGTAATAGTAAATGGAACCGAAGTAGAACAATACATTACGTTAGGTGCTGTTTGTATTGCCATTTTAGTTATGACTATTACCATTCAATTAGTCAAAAATCTGCCTGCACTACTTGAATTAGGTTTACTTCAACATTTAGATCTAGCCCCAGGAACGGGTTATGCCATCTCAACCGTTTCAAAATATATTGTATTGATGATAGGCAGTATGATTGCATTTTCATTTATCGGCATTGATTGGGCAAAAATTCAGTGGCTTATTGCAGCATTAGGTGTCGGTTTAGGATTTGGTTTACAAGAAATTTTTGCAAATTTTATTTCTGGTTTAATTATTCTTTTTGAAAAACCGGTACGCATTGGTGATACAGTTACCATCAGGGATTTAACGGGTAATATTACAAAAATCAATACGCGTGCTATTACCATTGTCGATTGGGATCGCAAAGAAATAGTTATGCCCAATAAGGCATTTATTACCGAACAACTCGTCAATTGGTCATTATCTGATTCAATAACCCGAATTGTATTAACCATTCCAGCAACCATCGATGCAAATAGCGATCTTGTGATCAAACTATTAGAGAAAGCATGTGAAAAATGTGAATATGTACTTAAAGATCCAGAACCACAAGTATATCTAGTTGATATTCAAGAAGGTATTCAGTTATTTGAAATACGCGTATTTGCGGCTGAAATGGGACACCGTATGCGACTACGCAGTGCTATTCATAAATTAATATTGGAAGCTTACCGTGAACACAATTTACAATTACCATTTCCACCTCTACAAACCAATTTAGAAGCACTTGGTCGTAAAAGTGGGCGTCGTAGTTACCATGTTGGCACTATTTAACCAAATAGGGTTTCTAACCAAGGCACACCAAATGCTCCTGGAGCCAAAAGTACAAATGCCCAAATTGGCGCGGAAGCGATATTCGCTAAATTAAATTTGCTTGCTGGCATATGCATAGTGCCAGCAATGAGTGGTACAAATGCTCGTAATGGGCCAAAAAAACGACCAATAAAAACCCCAAAAGTACCATAACGTTGAAAGAATTGTTCAGCACGAAAAATAAGTTTTGGATGTTTGTTTAACGGCCATGAAGCAATCACTTGTTGATGATAATACTTACCTAACCAATAAGATACCCAATCACCTAAAATTGCCCCTAGTGAGGCGGCAATCAACACAGGGAAAAAAGATATCGCTCCACCACCAATCAAGGCGCCTGCACCCAATAATATGGCTGTAGCTGGCACAAGTAATGAAATAATAGCCAGTGACTCTCCAAAAGCCAGTATAAATATAATTGGCAAAGCCCATATTTGCTGAGTTTGAATAAACTGCATTATTATTTGTGTGATTTCGTGTAATGACATAGTTTAAATTAATAAATTAGCAATTGATTATAGTTTCTTATTTTACCATAATATTAACAGTATAGGATTTGAACTCATTAATTATTAGCTACTTTTATAATAATAAGTAAATTGATTTACTCATTGTTAACATTAATAAGCTGATCATAATCAAACCTAGTTGTAAACATTTATATTAGTCAGAGATCAATTATGACGAACGGAACAACTTCATTAAAAGTGAACAAATTCAATAACAGCACTTTACAAAACCCACAAACGGATAAAATAGCCATCGAAAAACCGGTTGCATTGATTTATAACGGAATTTCACATGTTGTTATGATGGCAACACCTAAAGATCTTGACTATTTTGCTATTGGTTTTTCATTAACAGAAAACATAATTCAGTCAGTTAATGATATTTATGGTATTGATATTATTGAACGATCAAAAGGAATCGAAGTTAATATTGAATTATCATCAAGACGTTTCGCTCAATTAAAAGAAAAACGCCGTAATCTAACGGGTAGAACAGGATGTGGAATTTGTGGTACCGAGCAAATTGAACAAGTCTGTCAAAGAATTTCTCCCCTTCAAATAAAAGATAAAATTGTATTATCTAATTTTAGTGAATCGCTTTCATACTTAACCCAAGTTCAGTCGGTTGGTAAACAAACTGGGTGTACACATGCTGCTGTCTGGCTTGATTTAAATGGGCAACTCCTAGCTGGTTTTGAAGATATCGGAAGGCATGTTGCATTAGATAAGTTACTTGGTTATCGAGCTAAACAACAACAATTGAATGATCAAGTTCAGAAAGGAGTTATTCTGGTTTCTAGCCGTGCTAGCTACGAAATGGTTCAAAAAACAGCCATATGTGGAATCGAAATTCTTTTGGCAGTTTCAGCTGCAACTTCAATGGCTATTGAAAATGCCAAACAAAATAACATAACGTTGATTGGATTCTTTCGAGGTGATAAAGGAGTTATTTATTCAGATTTCGGACGTATTCTTGAATGAGATTAAATTTAATCTGAGCTAAAAGCTTTTAAATAACTGAATCATACAAAAAAATGCTATTTTATTGTATGATTGCCACTAATCAATTTGCAAATAATAAATTGAATAATAATAATAAATTTTTTATACCACAATTAAATTAAAGATAAATTAATAAGCATCTTTCTTTATTTCATGAAGATCAGCATAATATACAACTACGGATTACAAATACATTGTTTTTCTTGTAGATTTTTAGATGATCTTTTTCTGAAAATGAATAAAAGGATTATATATATTAGCTATGATCTTTATTGAAAGCATAATGATATATAACCTTATTACTCAATAACTGACAATGATTGTTGGCAAAATGACATCTAATTTTTTGTGATTATCGTTAATCACCCATTTTTCCGTTTTTTGTTAATTTGAAAGGGTAAAGTCATGCATCAAACATCTGATATACATCAAGCAGTTAATTTTATTAAACAATATACCAATAAAAAACCAACGATTGGGATTATTCTTGGTTCAGGTTTAGGTCCTTTTGCCGATACTCTTGAAGATGCAGTTCGTATTGCTTATGATACGATTCCTCATTTTGCTAAATCTGCCGCTGTTGGTCACGCTAACGAGTTGGTCATTGGTCAAAGCGGAGATAAAACCGTCATCGCAATGAAAGGTCGTTTTCATTATTATGAAGGTTTTTCATTAGATCAGGTAACTTTTCCAGTTCGTGTAATGAAAATGCTCGGCGTTGAAAAACTGATTATTACTAATGCTTGTGGTGCTGTAAATACGACTTTTAAGCCCGGTGATTTAATGCTGATCACTGACCACATTAATCTAACAGCCAATAATCCATTGATAGGACCGAATAATCCAGAACTTGGCGTTCGATTTTTAGATGTAAGTGAAGTTTACAATAAGCAATTACGTTCGATTGTGTGTGATGCAGCAAACGAACTTAATATTACATTACAACAAGGTGTTTATGCATGGTGGACAGGGCCAACTTATGAAACACCAGCTGAAGTTAGAATGATTCGTGTTTTAGGGGCGGATGCAGTGGGAATGTCAACAGTACCAGAAGCAATTATTGCTCATCATTCGGGTATTAAAACTATTGGTATATCTTGTTTAACTAATATGGCATGCGGCATATTAGATCAACCTTTAGGTCATGAAGAAGTGATTGAAACAGCAGAGCGTGTTAAATCAACATTTTTACAGCTAATCACTAAGACTATAGCGCGTTTTTAATCAATACTTTTTATTATTTAATATGTTAAATAAAAAGTTCGCATTATTTTAGGAATAAATAATGAACATCAAAGATAGATTAAAAATAATGATGTTTTTCCAATATTTTATTTGGGGAAGCTGGTTAGTGACTTTCGGTGGTTATCTGTTCAATACATTGCATTTTTCAGGCGCCGAAGTAGGAATGATTTTTAGTACAAAAGGTTTAGCCGCATTAATAATGCCATGTATTATTGGCATTATTGCTGACAAATTTTTGCAACCCAAATATTTGTATATGCTTTGCCATTGCATTTGTGCTTTTGCGCTATTTTATGCAGCATCAGTCAATAATTCGACAATGCTATTTTGGGTGATGTTATGCAATGCATTGGCTTTTATGCCAACTATTGCATTATCAAATTCAATCAGTTACCACTGTCTGGATAAGGAAAATTTTGATACAATATCTGTTTTTCCAAAAATTAGAGTATTTGGTACTATTGGTTTTATTGTCGCAATGTGGATGATTAGCCTGCTGAAATTTGAATTAAGCAATGCTCAGCTTTATATTGCCAGTGCAGCATCAGTATTGCTTGTAATGTATAGTGCGACGTTACCCAATATTATCATAAATAAAATCCATCAACAGTCTTGGAGTTCACGCTTAGGCTTAGATGCATTTGTACTATTCAAAAATCCCACCCTAGCCGTATTTTTTCTATTTTCGATGTTACTTGGTGCAATATTACAAATCACCAATACATTTGGAGGTGCATTTTTACATGATTTTGGTAAAATTTCAGAGTTTAAAGATAGTTTAATTGTAAAGTATCCAGCTATTTTATTATCCTTTTCACAAATGGCAGAAGTAGCATTTATTTTGACTATTCCTTTCTTTCTCAAGAAATTTGGCATAAAAAAAGTCATAATGATCAGCCTGGTTGCTTGGATTCTTCGATTTGGTCTGTTTGCTTTTGGTGATCCAACACCATTTGGTTTTGTATTATTAATGTTATCAATGATTGTGTATGGCTGTGCGTTTGACTTTTTCAATATCTCGGGTTCAATTTTTATTGAAAAAGAAGTGAATCCGAATATACGATCGAGTGCGCAAGGTTTATACATGACTATGGTCAATGGCATTGGTGCTTATTTAGGATCAATAATAAGTGGTTTTGTCGTTGATATGTGTACACATAAAGGTGTTAAAGATTGGCAAATGATTTGGATCATTTTTGCATCTTATGCGCTTATATTAGGAATAGTTTTTTATTTTACATTTAATGAGCGCACAGCAAATTAGAGCCTATTGTGTATTAATTTGCTGGTCAAGCTAATGAGCTAAACATTATAGCGTACATTCTGTTCTGATTCGTTTAGTATCCTTTATACTAATTATTGAATAATTTATGAGGTGCAGGGGAATTTCCCTTGTGGACTCTAATTGTGTTTGTTGAATAAATATTTTGTTAGAGTAATGAGATTTAAAATATGAAAGAGAAATTTTTGGGTGGTTTGTTGGTTTTTTTTGGAGCCTGTAGCTTTGGAGTGCTCTCTTCTATCGTCAAAACCGCTTATAAAGATGGCTATACATTAGGTGAAGTGACTGGTGTCCAATGTTTTTTAGGTATGTTAATGTTGTGGTTGATTCATTTTCTGGTTAAAACAATAAATAAATCTAAAATTGATTTAACTCCAAAACGTCCTTTAACGAAAAAATGGAAAGTCTGCGCTGTTGGTATTTTTCCAGGGTTAGTAGGAATTTGTTATTATCAATGTGTACAATTAGTTCCTGCTTCAATTGCTATAATATTATTGATGCAATATCTATGGATCAGTATCATCATTGATTTTGTTATCTTTAAAAATAAACCGACTAATCTTCAAATTTTAACCGTAATAGCAATTATTTTCGGTAGCTGTTTAGCTGCTGGTATTTTTAATGAAGACATAAAATTGAATTTAACTGGCTGTCTATTTGGATTTTTAGCTGCATTAATGTACTCATTATTCATCACAACCAGCAGTAATATTGGTAATGATTTACCAACATTAGAAAAAAGTGCATTAATGATAACCGGTGCTTGCATTGTGACATTTTTAATTTTTCCACCTACGTTTTTCTTTAAACTAGATATGAGTGATAAACTTTATCAGTTAGGTTTTTTATTATCTTTATTTGGGACAGTTTTACCACCATTTTTATTTTCTCTAGGTATGCCTAAAATAGGGATTTCATTAAGTGCAATATTATCAGCAGCAGAGTTACCCGTAGCAGTTACCTGTTCTTATTTTTATTTAAAGGAATTCGTGTATTTCAACCAATGGACAGGAGTGATAATTATCTTATTGGCGATTGCTATATCCAATTTAAAACATATAAAAAAATAATAAGTTATTTTTTGTGAGTGCGGTTCACTACCGCACTTCAGCAAATGAGAGTTTGATAATATCAATTAACATAATATCTTGAAAAAATTTTATACATAACTTTTTAACCATTTAACAAATAAATCAGCTTTAGGATTATATCTTTCTTTTGGGGTACATATATAATAATGCTGAGAACACATCACTTCCATCCCCTCAAATGGGGTAATTAATAAGCCCGATTCGAGATAATTTTTTATGACTTGCTTCCTTCCCATCGCTATACCTGCATGATTTATTGCAGCAGTTGCCGCCAAGTCTGAACGATCAAAACATATGTTTTGCATTTCGTTAAAATCATAAGATAATGAAAAATGTTTGGCCCAACTTTCCCATTCATCAAAGTTCGAGTCATATCCCCATGCTTGGGTGTCATGCAATATAAAGCATTTCGATAAATTTTCAATTTTATTATATAAATCATTTTGTTGTGCATAATATGGGCTACACACAGGAACCATCGTTTCATTTAATAAATGTTCACTATTTAAATCATCATAAATCAGATCATCAAAATAAATAGCTAAATCAATCCGGTGACGACTAAAATTAATAATTTCATTACCCGATACAATGTTCAATGATATATAAGGGTAATGTCGAGCAAATAGTGATAATTTTGGGATTAGCCAATTTTGAGCAAATGAGGGTCTTGAATAGATAGTTAGAGTACCAAAAACTTCTTGATTTTTAATCTCCAGTATTTCTTGATTTAAAATATTTAAAGATTTTTTGACCACTTTAAATAGGTTCATACCTTCATGAGTCAGAGTTATTCGTCGATGATATCGTTGAAATAATTTAAATGAAAGTTCATCTTCTAGTTTATTGATTTGATGACTGACCGCACTTGGACTGATACAAAGTTCTTCAGCAGCCAATGCAAATGATAAATGACGCGCAACAGACTCAAAAGTATGCAGTTTAGATAACTGATAACGATTAACAACATGATTTTTAACTAAAAACCTATTTTCATCATACATAATAATTCTCCTTTACTAATCCATTAGTATATTAATTCATGTATTTGCGTTCCAAGATTTACACTTCTAAATAATTATTTACACGAAATTTATTGAAATATTAGCTTTTTTTGATTTTAATCACATTTATAGATGAATTTAATTCAAGTTAAACCCATAATTGATCATTTGTCAAATTATCGCCAAAAACTTTTAATAAAGCTAGCAATTAATAATAAAAGAAAGGAGGTAATATGGATTCGCAGTTGTGGATTATAGGTGTTTTAATCACCAGCATTTTCCTTATAGTAATCTCGATTATAAAATTTAGACTTCATCCTTTTTTAGCGTTATTACTTGCTAGCTTTTATGTAGGTGCATTGATGAAAATGCCTCCACAAAAAATGATTGCAGCAATCGAAGACGGTATAGGTAGTACATTAGGTTTTCTAGCTACGGTAATAGGTTTGGGAACCATTCTTGGTAAAATGATGGAAATTTCAGGCGCTGCCGAGCGCATAGGGTTGTCATTACAAAAATGTCGCTGGTTATCTCCACAAGTTACTATGGTGCTAGTTGGGCTGATTTGTGGTATTACCCTGTTTGTAGAAGTAGGTGTAGTTTTATTAATTCCATTAGCTTTTTCAATTGCTAAAAAAACTAAAACGTCCCTTTTGACGCTAGCTATTCCACTTTGTACTGCTTTAATGGCAGTTCATTGTATCGTTCCACCTCATCCTGCTGCACTATTTGTAACAAATGCATTAGGTGCGGATATTGGAACAGTAATTGTTTATGGGTTAGGTATTGGATTATTAGCATCACTAATTGGCGGACCAATCTTTCTAAATTGCATAAAAAATAAAATTCCTTTTAAAACTGTGCCTGAAGAGTTTTCAGATATGAAAGTGAGAACAGAAGAAGAACTTCCTTCTTTAGGCACAACATTATTTACCGTATTACTACCGATTGTTTTAATGCTAATAAAAACAGCTGCAGACTTTATTGTCGATAAAAATTCTTTTAATTACTTAATATTAGAATTTCTTGGTAATCCTATTACAGCAATGTTTATTGGGGCCTTTGTAGCTTACTATATGTTGGGTATTCGGCGCAATATGACTATGTCCGTGTTGTTATTTAAGACAGAAAGTTGCTTTTCATCCATTGCCAATATTTTATTAATAATTGGTGCAGGTGGTGCATTTAATGGCATTCTAAAAAACAGTGGATTAAGTGATGGTTTAACCGGTATTTTGTCTCATTTTGATATGCACCCAATTTTATTGGCATGGTCTGTATCGATAATTTTACATGCCGCTGTGGGGTCCGCCACTGTTGCTATGATGGGCGCAACCGCCATCGTTTCACCAATGTTATCTCACTATCCTAACTTGAGTCCAGAAGTCATCACATTAGCAATCGGTTCAGGAGCTATTGGGTGCACAATTGTTACAGATTCTTTATTTTGGTTAGTTAAGCAATATTGCGGTGCAACAATAAATGAAATATTTAAATACTACACATCAGCCACATTTATTGCTTCATTAGTCGCATTAGCAAGTACTTTTTTACTATCTTATATTATATAAAATAAATTACAGGAATAAATTATGATCCCTAAAGATGTTGAAAAGTTGATACAAAAATATCCTTTAATTGCTAATTTAATACAACTAAAAGAGACTGCTTGGTTTAATCCTAATATAACGAGCTTGACAAATGGATTATCATATGTAAAATTGAATGAGCAGGATGTTAAAGATGCAAGTGATCGATTAGCGAGATTTGCTCCTTACTTATGCAAAGCATTTCCAGAAACAGCAGTAACAAAAGGAATAATTGAGTCCGAAGTTGTTCCGATTCCCAATATGAAAGCGGCCCTTGAAAGCCGTTATCAACGCAAGATCACAGGAAGTCTGTTCCTCAAGAAAGATAGCCATTTACCAATTTCCGGTTCCATAAAAGCTCGTGGCGGTGTATATGAAGTACTGACACACGCAGAAAAGCTTGCTATTGAAAATGGCTTATTAACCGAAAAGGATGACTACACCAAATTATTTTCTGACAGATTCAATCAATTTTTTAGTCGATACAGTATTGCAGTAGGTTCAACAGGTAACTTAGGTCTATCTATTGGTATTATGAGTGCTAAATTAGGTTTTAAAGTTAATGTTCATATGTCTAGCGATGCTCGCGAGTGGAAAAAACAGAAATTACGTTCAAACGGTGTAAATGTTATCGAATACCAACAAGACTATAGTGTTGCAGTTGAAAAAGGCCGTAAAGCTGCAGAATCTGATCCTAATTGTTTTTTTATCGATGATGAAAACTCAAAGACCTTATTTTTAGGGTATGCAGTAGCTGGTGAACGCCTTAAAAAACAATTTACTGAGATGAACATAAAGGTGGATAAACAACATCCATTATTTGTTTACCTTCCTTGCGGAGTGGGTGGTGGACCTGGAGGAGTTGCATTTGGATTAAAACTGACGTTTGGTGATGATGTACATTGCATTTTTGCTGAACCAACCCATTCACCTTGTATGTTTTTAGGTGTTTATACTGGATTACATGACCATATCTCTGTTCAAGATATTGGTATTGATAATGTCACCGCTGCTGACGGTTTGGCCGTAGGCAGACCTTCGGGATTTGTAGGTCGTGCAATGGAAAGATTAATTGATGGTTATTACACCATTAATGATCAAGAGATGTATGATTTACTCGGTTTATTAAATAAACAACAACAAATTCAATTAGAACCCTCAGCTTTAGCTGGAATGCTTGGTTCATTACATGTTGAAAACAATTCAATATATTTAGAAAGAATTAATGTTTCATCAGAAATTTTAACAAATGCGACTCACTTAGTTTGGGCAACTGGTGGTGGCATGGTTCCAAAGGAGGAAATGGGAAAATATCTTAGCCTTGCAAAAATATAAAAAAATGAATATTGATCTTATAAGCAATCAATTCCATGGTGATTTATTTTATTAAAATAATAACACCATGAAAGTTAATAATAAAGTGAAAGTAAAAATTAGCAGTTTTAGTTGATCATTTTGTTGACTTAAAACATCTTTACAACATAGTAACAATCGTTTTTTTAATTGTCCTACATATTGTCATATTATTGTCCTGAATAAAAAGGAAGTTATAGAATGAAGACACATAAAAAACCATTATTTACCTTAGTACAGAGCAGTGAATCAATACCGGAAACAAATACGTTAAGTTTTTTAGACTCTAAATTAAATTATCCTGATAGTATTAATGAAATTATTGCGTTGCGCATCAAAGAGCATAAATTACATCACGGTGAATACAAAGATAAGGAATTTAATTGTAAACACCTTAATGATAGCAATAAAGAATTTCGTTTTATATTTGGTGAAAACTTTGAGTCAGAGCACCATAAAAAACAAATTGGTATCTTAAAAGATGAATTAGCTTTAGCTAAAGAATCAAATAAAGTTAAACAATTACTTGGTAGCCGTTTAAAACAAATGGCAAAAATTTACCCTTGCGTTGAAATTGATCTAAATAATATCAATGTGATACCAACAAAAATTAAAGAACATCTTTTTGCCCCACCATTAATATTAACGGATGATAATGCCATTATGCTTTGGGATGATTAATCAGTTAATATTAATTTTTACGAAAAAATCTACAGCAGTTATGCTGTAGATTTTACTGATAACACTTTAGTAATCCAATTAATAAGTTTATACGTTCAACTTTTCTTTTTCATGTTTATTTTAAAATAAGCTGATAATTGTTTTAATAAAGGGATTCTATTTCAGTTAACGATTAAACGAATTTAACTCAACTGTTGAAAGCACTTTCACCATGACTGTTAATATCAAGACCTTCACGTTCATGTTCTTCGCTGACGCGTAAACCAACGCAAATATCCGCAATTTTATAAGCCATAAAAGCAACAACAGCAGTCCAAATGACACAGGTAATCACACTCATGAGTTGAATTCCAACTTGAGTAGTCATACCTATCCCATCGGCATAACCTACCCCACCTAATGATTTTGAAGCAAAAATACCCGTCAATAAGCAACCAACGATACCACACACACCATGCACACCAAATACATCACAAGTATCATCGATCTTTAAAATTCGTTTTAGTGATGAGACACCCCAAACACCAGCAAAACCACAGATAAAACCTATTAACATAGCACCAGCCACACCAACCAATCCGGCTGCCGGTGTGATTCCCACCAATCCAGCTACCACACCTGATGCTGCACCTAAACATGACGGTTTTCCTCGTAAAATCCATTCAGCAAACGACCAAGATAAAACTGCTGCGGCTGTTGCAGTGACAGTATTGATAAACGCTAATGCCGCAACTTCATCAGCATGAGTTGAAGATCCTGCATTAAAGCCAAACCAACCAATGTAAAGAATTGCAGCACCAAGATAAACATAAGGAAGATTAAATGGTTTTAATGGCTCACGATTAAAACCGATTCGATTCTTTAGTAGATAAGCACCCATTAAACCAGCCACTGCAGCATTAATATGAACAACTGTGCCACCGGCAAAATCTAATGCACCTTCTTCTCCTAAAATACCGTCTCCCCATACCATATGTGCCATTGGTATGTATGCAAATGTAAACCATAACACCATAAAGATTAATACAGCAGAAAAACGTATTCTTTCTGCGAAAGCACCAAGTATTAAGCAGCATGTAATACAAGCAAAAGATCCCTGAAATGCAACCCAAATTAATTCATAAATTGAACCAGAAACATCTTTTATATCAATGCCTGCTAACATCAAGTGTTCAAAATTACCAAAAAACCAGTTCCCCTCACCAAAAGTAAGCGTGTAGCCATAAAAAATCCATAAAACAGAAATAAGTGAAAAAGTAACTAAAACTTGTGAAAGCATCGATAACACGTTTTTTGAACGTAGTAAACCTCCATAAAATAATGCAATCCCAGGAATAGACATAAAAAATACTAATGTGGTACAAATCATCATAAAACCATTATCTGCGTTGTCCACATGTTCCATAACATTATCTGCGAAAGCGCACGTTGGGAAGATAAAACATAATGGTAAAATACATTTCTTCAACATAATATTATCCTTAATTATGATTACAAAGCTGATTCATCCGTTTCACCGGTACGAATACGAACTACATGCTCAAGTGAAGTTACAAAAATTTTACCGTCACCAATTTTGCCAGTATAAGCAGCTTTAGAAATAGTACTAATAACTTCATCAAGTTCTTCATCATTGATGGCTAAATCTATTTTCACTTTAGGTAAAAAATTAACGTTGTATTCCGCTCCGCGATAGAGTTCTGCATGTCCTTTTTGTCGACCGAAACCTTTAACTTCAGTAACGGTCAATCCGGTAATCCCGATATTTGATAATGATTCTCTGACTTCTTCTAACTTGAAAGGTTTAATAATTACTGTGACTAATTTCATCAATTACTCCCCACGAATATGGTATATGCATGAAATCATGCAAAGTCCGTGCCATAAAACCAACTTTAAGCTTTTACTTTACCTATCTAATAAAATTAATAAATAAATTACTTGGAATGGCCAATCTGATTTGTTTTCACCGTCATTATTTCGACTTACAACAAATTGTAAATTTTCTTTTATTCAAAACTCCATGCATAAAAATACTATTTAATTAATATGCTATTAAATTGAAATATTGTGCTATTTTTGGATGATGCAGTAAAAATGCTTATTAATTAACCGGAAATGCTGATCTGAACGTTATCAAAATTGCTGTAAACTGAGATGAGATTATCAGTCATACAATAAGCTTGTTGTGTGAATTGACTCACTTTAAAATTTTTATTAATGACAATAATAGAGATAATTTTTATTACGCACAAAAATAGTGCTTATGCTTCTATTTGGTGCTAATCCCGATAAAAGGATAGTAGGATTAAAAAGTTACCATTAATTTACGATATTCATCATAAGCAAAATGATCGGTCATACCGCTAATATAATCTTGTAATAATCGACAGCGATAATAAAATTCCCAATAGGCAAATTTAGGATCATTTTTCTCAATTGAATTTGTTGCCTGTAAATAAGCATCACAATGTTTAGCAGAGAGTTTATGATAAAGTCTAGTTTCGATAGGGTATTGCTGATGGTTGTTTTCCTTGACAAGTTTGAAAAATTCAAAAGTTGGCATATTTAACAACGGGCTGTAAATATCCAATAATCCACTAATGATGCGATAACCTTGTAATTCTATATTTTCTACTGATTCATGATTAAAAACATGTTCAACCCCCACACTTTTAAATATTTTTAATAATTGATATTCTGCCCCGTGATCTTCTAATAATGCATAATTAAACGAACCATGATAAATATCTTCAATATTTTCAACAAAACGTTCAGCAGCATGAGAAACAAGTTTGCCAATGGTATTTACACGTAAATACATAAAAAATTGCCCAACAGCGATTGAGTTAAATTTCTTTTGCATAAGATTTGCGTATGGACGTTTTACTACTTTATCAAATAAATCACCATTTTTAACACTTCCCCAAGCTTTTTCTAAACAATGATAAAGTTGTTGAACCGTAAAGAGTTTTTTTTCAACTGCATCTTCAAGATCCGCAATACAGTAGGAGATATCATCGGCAGCTTCCATAATATAAGTCAGTGGATAACGATGAAAAGATTTAATTTCCAATTGTTTGGATAATTTTTTTATAAATGGCTCTTCAGATAAATAATAACCAGGTTTTTTCATTAAATAAGAAAACTCAGTTGGTATATCTTCTTTAGGCCAATAAGCGGGTTTGGTGTATTTTAAGATTGAGGCAACTTGTGAATAAGTAAGATTTAATTTTTGGATACTATGGACTAATCTTATGGCTTGAGCGTTACCTTCAAAGTTTGATAAGTCACGACGGATTTTGATTTTTAATTCTTTAATCGTGTCATCATCCAACTCTTGTGGTTGAAGTACGGAATATTTTGGTAGACAATCCATTCCTAACTGTTTAACAAACCAGTGATTTATTGCTTTTTCACCGAAATGTCCAAATGGAGGATTACCAATATCATGCATTAAGCAAGCCATTTCAACTAAACTTTCTATCGACGTAACAGCATTATCTAATCCAAAGGTTTTGAGTTTTTTTGATTCGCTTAGTCGTTGGATGATTTCTTTCACAATATATCGACCGACTTGTTGAACTTCCATTGAGTGAGTGAGACGAGTTCTGACTACTGAATTCCTTTCTAATGGAAATACTTGTGTTTTTTGTTGTAAACGTCTAATCGCAGCAGAATTGATTATCCGTCCACGATCACTTTCAAACTGGCGAACAATTGAATAGGGATCAGTTAAAATCTCGTTTGTTCTACGAGCATCACGCTGATAATTGATTTTTCTGGAAAAGTCTATCATATTCAATCCTTTGTTTTTAAGCTGCTACAACTGTTGTTTCGCCCATTCAATCGATGATTGATACTCTTGAGGTAAAAGCGTTCTTAAAAGCGATAAAGAATGTTTCAATTTATCTGATTGATTGTGAGTCAAATTTAGATGTCCAACTTTACGACCTTCTCTAACTTCTTTTTCATACCAATGTAAATGAACTAAATCAATAGACAACCAATTTAGGTTCAATTCTGTACCAACTAAATTGATCATAACCGAAGGTGCAAATACATTAGGTTGTGGAAGTGGTAATGCTAATATCGATCGCAAATGTAATTCAAATTGACTAATAGATGCACCATTTTGTGTCCAATGCCCACTATTATGTACCCTTGGTGCTAATTCATTGATAAATAAGTTATCACCAATGACAAAGCATTCCATTGCCAATACACCAATATAATTAAGTTTATTCATAATGACTGTTAGCATTTTTTCTGCTTTAGCTTGTAATACTGGATATTGATTAGGGATTGCGACACTCACTTTTAAAATACCGTTTTGATGCAAATTGTTGGTCAGTGGATAAAAAGCGGTTTCACCATTTTTGTTACGCGCACCGACTAAAGAGATCTCTTTTTCAAACTTGATAGTCTGTTCTACAATCGCGTTGTGGTATATATCATTAGGTATTGTTATATTGTGATCATTAGTGATACGCCACTGCCCTCGACCGTCGTATCCTCCGGTTCGACGTTTGACAATTAATGATTTACCTAGCTCTGCAAATAACTTTTTCCAATTTTGAGGATCATCCAATAAAGACCATTTCGCCGTAGGCAAAGCTAGTTCATCAAATAGCTGTTTTTGAGTTAGACGGTCAGCAATAATCGGGAAAACATCTCGATTAATGAAATGAGAATGATTGGCCAGAATTTGAGTAAAAGGCGTGTCCGGCCAACGTTCAATTTCGGCAGTAATGATCGAATGCTGGTATGGGATAGTTGTTGGATCAACATCTGAACCAACAGGAAACACATGAACACCTAACGGTTCACCAGCTTGTTTTAACATTCGACCTAATTGTCCATTTCCTAAGACACAAACGGATTTAATCATCATTTTAAGCATCTACTCTTGGATCAGGATTATTTAATACTTCATCTGTTTGGGTTAATCGCCAAGTAGTTAAACGCTGATGAAGCTCTTGATCGTGCAAAGCAAGAATTTGTGCTGCTAATAGCGCAGCATTGGCTGCTCCTGCTTTACCAATAGCTAGTGTTCCAACGGGTATACCTTTTGGCATCTGTACAATAGAATACAGGCTATCAATACCATTTAATGCGGCGCTTTGAACAGGAACGCCTAATATTGGTACTAAGGTTTTGGCCGCTAACATACCTGGCAAATGCGCCGCACCACCCGCTCCTGCAATAATGATATCAAAACCACGTTGTTTGGCTTCTTGGGCAAATTGAAATAATTTATCAGGTGTTCGATGAGCTGAAACGATTTCAACATGATAAGTGAGAGTTAAAGCATCAAGGATTTCAGCAGCATATCGCATGGTTGCCCAATCACTTTTAGAGCCCATTACAATGGCAATTTTAGGTTGAATATGCATATAAAATTATATGTGTATATAAAATATTATGTTGTAGGAGTATACACCAAATTTTAACATATGGGGATAAGAATAAACAGGATTTGAAATATCTATATTAAAAAATTCAATCAGTTCACCTAAGAAAACATTTTTAGTTCCTAAGATTTAAGTATGTAAACGAAATATTTAAAATGGATCCGCCATCTATGATGGCGGAATGACAATAATTTATTGCTTTATCGCAGCAATGATTTTTATTTCAACTAAGTAATCAGGATTCATTAAACCTGCCTGTACAGTACAACGTACCGGCGCAAATCCTTTAACAACCCACTCATCCCAAGCTTTATTCATCGCTTCAAAATCGCTTTTATTTTCTAAAAATATCGTCACATCTAAAATATGATTTTTATCACTGTTTATACTCGCTAAAATTTTATCGATTTCTTCAAGAGCACTCTTAGTCTGATGGTAAGCATCATTGATTAAATTATTTGGCACACTAGTGTAATAAATAACATTATTATGGATCACTGCTTCGGACCAACGATCTTGTGGATCAATTCGAATAATTGTCATCATAATTTCCTTGTTCAATGGATGGTTAGGATACTTTAATAAAATCCGCACGCAGTTTTTTAATCTCGTCACGTAATACGCCAGCTTTTTCAAACTCGAGATTTTGTGCTGCTTCGTACATCATTGCTTCGAGTTCTTTAACTCTTGCTTGTACTTCTTTGACAGACACATAATTATATGGTTTACTTGGCTCAAAAGCCTGTATTTTAGCTGTCGCTTTTTTAGTGCTCAATCCTGCATCCAATATATCTTTAATTTCTTTACGTACTGATTTTGGTGTTATACCATGATTTATATTAAAATTCTGCTGCTTTTTACGTCGACGAGCGGTTTCGTCAATCGTTTTCTGCATTGCTGGTGTAATTTTATCCGCATATAAAATCGCTTTACCATTCACATTACGTGCCGCACGGCCAACGGTTTGAATTAATGAACTTTCCGAGCGCAAAAAGCCTTCACGATCGGCATCTAAAATAGCCACAAGCGAAACCTCGGGTATATCTAGTCCTTCACGCAATAAATTAATGCCAACTAAAACATCTACTTTACCTAGCCTTAAGTCTCGAATTATTTCCATTCGTTCAACGGTATTAATGTCTGAGTGTAAATATTTAACATTCACATTATGTTCGGACAAATAATCCGTTAAGTTTTCTGACATTCGTTTAGTTAATGTCGTAACCAACACTCTCTCATCATTATTAATACGGAGTTTAATTTCCGACAAGAGATCGTCCACTTGTGTTGCAACTGGTCTAACTTCAATAATGGGATCCAATAAACCTGTTGGTCTAACTACTTGCTCAATGATTTCTCCCCCCGATTTTTCAATTTCATATTTTGCAGGTGTAGCCGATACGTATATCGTTTGTGGCATAATATTTTCAAATTCTGAAAACTTCAAAGGTCTATTGTCTAACGCAGATGGCAAACGAAATCCATATTCAACCAGATTCAGTTTACGTGATCGATCACCATTGTACATGGCACCTAGCTGTGGAATTGCTACATGCGATTCATCAATAAACAGTAGCCCATCTGCTGGTAAATAATCAAATAATGTTGCAGGTGGATCACCTGGATTACGCTGTGATAGAAAACGCGAATAATTTTCGATCCCCGAGCAATATCCCAGTTCTGTCATCATTTCAATATCAAAGAGTGTACGTTGCGTTAAACGTTGCTCTTCTAAAAGGCGTTTGTTATCGAGAAGTACATTTTGACGCTCTTTTAGCTCCTGCTTAATTTGTGCTATCGCATTATCCATAATATTTCTTGGTGTAACATAGTGAGTTTTTGGATAAATGGTGATACGTGATACTTCACTCACTGCACTACCAGTTAGAGGATCGAACATCACAATACGATCAACTTCATCATCAAATAACTCAACGCGCACAGCAAGTTCATCAGAGTCTGCAGGGAAAATATCGATAACATCACCACGAACCCGGAACGTACCTCTACTAAACCCAATTTCATTGCGAGTATATTGCAGTTCTGCAAGGCGGGTTAGAATTGCTCGTTGATCGGTTATTGTACCTTTAGTTAAATGCAATATCATGGACATATAGGTCTCAGGTGCACCTAATCCATAAATAGCAGACACTGAGGCAACAATCACAACATCACGACGCTCAAGCAATGATTTGGTTGCTGATAAACGCATTTGCTCAATATGTTCATTTATCGATGCATCTTTTTCGATAAATGTATCGGTTGTTGGTACATATGATTCAGGCTGATAATAGTCATAATAAGAAACAAAATATTCAACAGCGTTTTCAGGAAAAAAAGCCTTCATTTCACCGTATAATTGAGCTGCCAATGTTTTATTCGGCGCAAGAATAATTGTAGGACGATTGTGATGGGCAATAACGTTTGCCATAGTGAACGTTTTACCCGATCCAGTTACACCCAATAATGTTTGATGTGCAATTCCATCATCAAGGTTTTGATTAATCCTTTTTATTGCTTCTGGTTGATCACCAGCTGGTTTAAATTCGGAACACAATTTGAATTTTTTCATTACATCGTAACCTAATATTTTACCTATTAATAAAAATTATCCCCAAAAAGGCTTGACCTTTTAAAATCTTATATTTTTTGTTCAGTTAACCAAAACGCTTATCAGATTCGTTTAAAAATAACAGCTTGATTTAAGTTAACTTATTGATAAATAAAAAAAACATGAATCATGACTAACATGTAACCAAATCAACTTAAAACCTGATAGCTATTGGGTTCTGAGCTTTTTTCAATAAACTACTCACAGAGTTATCCACAGGCAAAGGGGATAACTCTCTAAGTGTAATAGCTATAAACTTTTTTCTGATATTACGCAAAAAATCCATAATGAAAACACTTTTTTTTTTAAGTTTTTTTCTATTTTTAAATCTATTTTAATAGTTAAAAACTAATAACTAATTCAGTGTTTCAAATTTATATTGATAGCTATGATCAAAATTAGGCACAAATGTTAATCGATGAGTGATGCATTTTGGAGCATCTTCCACATGATGGGAAACAAATAACAGCTGTGTGTGCCCTTCTTTTATTAAGCGATCTACCCAACATTTTACTAATTCTCGATTAAGGTGATCTAATCCTTGTAAAGGTTCATCTAAAATAAGTAATGTTGGATGTTTAACTAATGCTCTAGCTATTAATATTAATCTTTGTTGTCCCCATGATAATGATTGAAAAGGCTTATCAGCATAATCATTAAGTTGAAGTAAATTAAGCCATTCATCAGCTAATTTCGACTGCTTGTCAGTAGCAACCTGATACATCCCAATTGAATCAAAATATCCAGAAATTAACACGGCTTTAACATTTGTACTTACACGATAATCAAGATGCAAACTGCCGCTTACATAACCAATATGTCGTTTAATATCCCAAATGGTTTCGCCTGAACCACGTTTGCAACCAAATAAGGTGAGATCATTACAATAACCTTGTGGATGATCACCTGTTATTAAGCTCAAAATTGTCGATTTACCTGCACCATTCGGACCGATAATTTGCCAATTCTCATTAGCTTTTACCTGCCAAGTTAATCCATTAATGATAACTTTTTCATCGTATTGAACATAAACATTATTAAAGTTTACTCGCTCTAATTGATCGGCTAACTGAATTGGTGGCTCGTCTGCTTCAGGTAACGGTAGATTGGGCAGGTTTTCTAAATCTGCTAGCTGCTTAACGATTTCATCATCTAATATGGATGCTTTAGGACCAAATTTCAATAGTTGACAATCAACAAGAAGCCCTATATTTTCAACAAAAGAAGGAATTTCATTAAATCTATTTAATACCAATACCATTGAAATGCCTTGTTTGGCTAATTCACTAAGTTTTTCTGCTAAATTTTCCCGCGATAAGGTATCTAATCCATCAAAGGGTTCATCCAAAATTATTAATTGAGGGTTTGACATTAACATTCGACAAATTAGTGTTTTACGTGCTTCACCTGTTGAAAGATATTTAAATCGCCGTGGTAGCAGATGGCTTATTCCGAACTGTTGTGCAAGCTGTTGACAGAGTTTTTCATCTTTTCTATTCTCTTGAATAATTTGTTGAGTGGTTAATCCAGTATCATTTTCACCTTCACTAAGCATATCAGTGTTATTACGCTGCCATTCCTCCTCAATTAACTTTTGTAACTTTTCAAACGAAATATAGGACACTGACTCAAATTGATTAATTACCGAACCTGATAATACTTTTTGCTCACCGGCAAGTGCTTTAGCCAATACAGACTTTCCACTACCATTACGACCAACAAAAGCAATGCTTTGACCTGGACTGATAGTAAGCAATTCAATAGTAAAAACTTTGTAATCATTAATTTTATAATGAACATTTTCAATGGTTAACATAATGACCTCGATTTACTAAACTAATGTGGCAACAATAATATGTTGAGGTTGAATTGATATTGTTAGCCGTTTCCCTTTATATAAAGCATACTGCTTAACTTCATGGGTTACTTTGCTTGCATAAAGTTGTATACCTGATGGTAACAAGAATTTAATTTCAGTCCACTCACCGTCAGTTTTGATTGTTTCGACTTCAACTGATAAACAATTTTCATTAGCATCATTTAACTCAATTAAAGGGGCCTTGATTAACAAAAGTACTGTTTTATTCATACTTAACTTTAATCTTTCAATACTTTGTTGAGTGATATAACCTTTTAATTCTGTTTGGTTATCGCTTAATTTAACATCAACATACCCAGCAATATGGTTCGCTTCAATATGTTTAACATAACCATATAATTGATTTCGAGCACTGGTTTGTAATGATAATTTTGCAGTGGCCTTTAAAATATCATCTAGAGGTACATTATCATCATTTAATATGTTAAAGGCATTATGCTGTAATTGGGTTAAAAGATCGTAAAGCTGAATAAATCTCACTGCATAAGCACTTAATTTAGTACCACCACCATTTTTTCCTCCAGTTGCTGTTATTAAGAAAGGTTTGGCTGTTAGTTTATTAATTTCACTAATTGCATCCCAAGCCGTTTTATAACTCAGCCCAATTTGTTTGGCCGCTTGGCTTAATGAACCGGTTTGATCAATTGCTTTAAGTAAAGCAATGCGCCTTGGATCAATAAAAAGCTGTTGGTTCAAATTTAGTGTTAACAATATGTCAGGCGATAAGTTCATTTATATACCTTGATAAACTTTAAAAATAGCTTTATAAAAAAACAATTTAGGTATTGTAGACCCTTTTATCGCTTCCTACAAAATTTGCGAGAAACAATTCTTTTTTAATAAAGGAAATCAATAAATCAATTTGCTGATTTACAATTTTTTCTTTTTAATACATTAGTGATACAAAATCAGGTCTTTTCTAATTCATTTGTTGATTATCACTACGATCAATTACATCGATATGTTTTATTTTATATAACGAAATGTTACTATATTTTTTATTGTTATTTATAAAAAGAGTTTTATTAAATAATAAAAATAACAGGCATTTGCATCATAACCATGACGTACATTTTTAACCAAATAGGATAAATTCTTTTTAGGAATGAGGAATAGAATGAAAAAGCGCACTATATTTATGTTTGCCATAACGGCTTTGATACCAACTTTTACTACACAGGCTATTGAAAAAGTAACGGTATTTGCGGCATCTTCATTAACGAATGCGATGCTCGATATTGCTTCAGAATATAAAATCAGTCATAAAAATGTGGATGTTGTTTTTTCGTTTGCCTCATCTTCGGTTTTGGCAAAACAAATTCAACAAGGTGCCCCTGCTGATATCTTTATGTCAGCTGATCAAAAATGGATGAGCTATCTTATTGAAAAAAAACTAGTCAAAGATAAAGAGGATTTAATAAAAAATAAGTTAGTTTTAATTGCACCTGCGCAATCAAAATTAAAGAAAGTTGAAATTGATATGCGTACCAATTGGAATGAGATTCTTCCTAAAGGAGAAAGGTTATCAATAGGTGATCCCGATCATGTACCAGTAGGGCTTTATGCTAAAGAATCACTAATTCATTTAGGCGTATTTGATAAACTCACACCACAATTTGTCCCTGCGAGTAATGTGCGCGATGCATTAATGCTAGTTGAACGTAATGAAGCCGCATTAGGTATTGTTTACGCTACTGATGCAAAAGTAAGCAATAAAGTAAAAATTGTAGGAGTCTTTCCTGCCGAAACATTTGCATCTATTGAGTATCCCATTACTTTATTAAAACCTGAAGCAAACGATTTTTATCAATATTTAAAATCTCCATATGCTAAAATGATTTACGAAAAATATGGATTTGTAACAAAATAGTAACGAATTAATATGATATTGACCTTATATGAATGGCAAACATTGCTACTTAGTCTAAAAATAGCTGGAGCAGCAATTTTGTTTAGTTTGCCCATTGGTATTTTGACCGCTTGGATCCTAGCGAGATGTCAATTTTATGGCAAATCCTTACTCGATAGCATTGTACATCTACCTTTAGTGCTACCACCAGTAGTACTTGGTTATTTATTGTTATTGACGATGGGACGCAACGGTGTAATCGGTGGCTGGTTAATTCATTATTTGGGTATTAGCTTTAGTTTTAACTGGCAAGGTGCAGCATTAGCTTCTGCTACGGTGGCCTTTCCACTACTGGTTCGCTCAATTCGTTTAGCGATAGAATCGATTGATATACGTTTGGAAAATGTAGCACGAACATTAGGTGCAAATCGTTTAAGAGTATTTATGACAATCACACTACCTTTGGCATTTCCTGGTATTTTAATGGGCACTGTGCTCGGTTTTGCGCGTTGTCTTGGCGAATTTGGCGCTACTATTACCTTTGTCTCGAATATTCAAGGTGAAACAAGAACCCTACCCCTTGCGATGTATACATTATTACAAATGCCTAATGGAGAAAATGCCACTTTAAGGCTATGCATCATTTCAATTACACTATCATTGGTTGCTCTATTTTTATCAGAAGTTTTAAACCGCTGGCATAAACGGAAATTATTAGGCAATTAATGATGATTAAAATAGATGTTGTTAAACAATTGCCTACTTTTTCCTTTGAATTTGAGCAATCAATTCCTTGTCAAGGTGTTACAGCCATTTTAGGTGTTTCTGGTGCAGGAAAATCAACGCTGATTAACTTAATAAATGGTTTGATTAAACCAGATAAAGGTAAAATTTCACTTAATGATGTAAAATTAGTTGATACCAATCAAAATATTTTTATTCCCCCAGAACAAAGGAATATTGGTACCGTTTTTCAAGATGCTTTACTTTTTCCTCACTTAAGAGTGATAAAGAATCTAACTTACGGTACAAAGAATATTGATCGAGAGAGATTTAACGGAATCATTGATGTGCTTAACATTCACCACTTATTAAAACGTTACCCTGCAATGTTATCTGGTGGTGAAAAACAGCGCGTGTCAATTGGTCGAGCATTATTAACCAATCCTGAATTATTATTAATGGATGAGCCACTATCAGCATTAGATATGCCACGAAAAAAAGAGCTATTAATTTATATTGATACATTAGTTAGCGAGTTAAAAGTGCCTATTATTTATGTCACTCATAACATTAATGAAGTTAAGCGTATAGCAAACAATGTGGTTATTTTAGAACAAGGAAAGTTACTGAGTTATGGAGACACTAACAATATATTACAGTGTGATTATTTAAAAGAATGGTTATAAAGTTGTAATGCATCACAATTACTATCTTGTTTAATATAAGACACACCATCATGCCAAGCACCTAAAACTAATCTGCTAACGGGCTGACCATTAACTAAAAATTGATGTATTGCTGGCTTATGTGTATGACCATGTACCATAGTACTGACATTATATTTGATCATCATCTTTTCAACAGTTTGTTGATTAACATCCATAATACTTTCTGACTTAATTCTATTATGTAAACAACTCTTTTGTCGCAATTTGCTAGCAATCTTTAAACGAATAAATAGAGGAAGCATCAAAAAAACTTTTTGTAACCACTTCTTATGCATGATGTTACGAAATTTTTGGTACTGAGGATCATCCGTGCATAGCAAATCACCATGTAAAAAGAGGATTTTACTCTCTCCAGTAGGTAAACAGTTAATATCCGGTAGAATTGTCATATTACATAACTTTGCATATTTTTTACCTAATAAGAAATCACGGTTACCATGAACAAAATAGATTCTTATTTGCCGTTCCGTGAGTGATCGCAACGCAAGGGCAATTTTTTGATGTAATTTTGAATTAACATCATCACCTATCCAGTAATCAAATAAATCACCCAAAATATAGAGTTCACAGCAATCAGGTAAGCTCTCTAAGAAAGATAAAAAGCCTGCGGTTATATCAAAATAACCCTGAACAGGCTCATTATCAGTTAGATGAATATCTGCAATAAAATAACGATTTGGATTATTCAACCGTTACACTCATAATGATTACATCTTCAACAGGCACATCTGAATGCATACCACTACGTCCTGTTTTTACTCCTTTAATTTTATCAACTACGTCCATACCATCAACGACTTGAGCAAAAACACAATAACCATATCCATTAATGTCAGATGAACGATAATTCAAATAATCATTATCAACAACATTAATAAAAAATTGTGCAGTAGCGGAATGAGGATCGGATGTACGAGCCATGGCCAATGTTCCACGATTATTTTTTAAATTATTATCCGCTTCATTTTTGATCGGTGTTTTGGTTTTTTTCTGCTTCATACCAGGCTCAAAACCACCGCCTTGAATCATAAAATTATTAATAACACGATGGAAGATTGTATTGTTGTAGAAACCTTCTTGGCAATATTCAACAAAATTTTTAACTGTTTGTGGCGCTTTTTCTTCAAAAGTCTCAATTTTTATATCACCTAAAGTAGTGTGAAATATAATCATAAACGGTTCCTTATTATTTTCATTTTTTAATTTAAATTTACATATCCAAAATTAAGAGAATGTTTCTCTATTTACTTGCCAAATTTTTCACATGCTTCTAGCGTATTACTCATTAGCATTGCTACAGTCATGGGACCAACGCCACCAGGAACTGGACTTATCCAACCGGCGCGCTCAACTGCGGTTTCAAATTCAACATCCCCTACTAGTTTACCATCAGGTAATCGATTAATACCAACATCAATCACAATTGCACCTGGTTTAATCCATTCACCTTTAACATAATTAGCAATACCAACTCCGGCAACAACAATATCAGCATTACTAATATGTTTAGCTAAATCTACGGTACGACTATGAGTTATAGTTGTAGTGCAGCCTAATAATAGAAGCTCTAGGGCCATAGGGCGACCAACAATACTTGAAGCTCCCACAACGGTGGCATTTAATCCAGATAAATTAATGCCTGTTGACTCTAACATTTTAATCACTCCATAAGGAGTACATGGACGTAACAGCGGATCTCGTTGTAATAAATGACCAATATTGTATGGATGAAAACCATCAACATCTTTACTAGGATGTATACGCTCAAGGACTTTAGTTTTATCAATATTATCCGGTAAAGGGAGCTGGACTAAAATACCATGTACATCGGCACGTTGATTAAGTTCATCGATAAGAGTTAATAACTCTTCTGTTGATGAAGTGGGAAAATCATAAGAAAAAGAAGCAAATCCTACATCATCACAGGCTTTTTGCTTATTTCTAACATAAATTTTTGAAGCTGGGTCTGAGCCTACCTGCACGACAGCAAGTCCTGGAACAGATAAACCATTTTCAATTCGTTGTTTTACCTTACTAGCAATATCATCTCTGATTTGCTTGGCTAATAATTTTCCATCAATAATATTGGCTGTCATAAACTTCTGCATCTTCAACTGGGTTGATAATAGAAAAGTATTTTCGCAAAAGTTTTTATTAATGTCTATTCACTTATAGGTTGATTGATTAAGTTGAGTTAATATTAGCTGATATTGGTCATCAATATCAGTGATAACGGAACAAATATGAGCATCGAAAGCTTTTAGTTTAGGTTTCTGATCTTTCCATTCATTTTTCGAGATTTGTTTTATTGCGCCATAATTTTTGAAAAAATCAAAGTTGATGATGCTACCCCCTACTACGTTATAAAAAATACGCTTACCGATCGCTTCACCATCTTTTTTTAAATTATTAAAATCTTGGTAATAAAATTGAGTATTGCCACTTTCAGTCATTATAGATTTGTGAAGTAATTTAACTAATCTCTTATATAATTTACTTAATTCATCATGCAATTCATTATCATTGCCTAATTTATTTTTTATGGCTTTTTCAAATGTTATTTTAACTTCGGTTAAAATACTCAAAGCTTCCTGTTCCAATTTTGGTAATTGCTGTCGTAAATTTGCCTGGAATTTTTGTGTTTGTTTTTCTAATGATGGTTGGAGTATAAGATTTTTTTCATTAAATATAACTTCACCGTTAGGTTTAATCATTAAATCATTTTTTTTATCGAAAATATGCACATTTTCTCTAGTTACTATGATGTTATAACTTGGCTTGACCGGACACTCTTTTTGGGCAGCAAACAATGTAGTGGGAAAAATGATGACCATCAATAATAATTTCTTTAACATATCTATATCCAGCTTTTTTCATTAGAGTAAATTATAACGATTAAATTTTAATTAATATAATAAAAATATCTTTGTGATGTCATTTAACTTTATCTCAAAGTTATTGGAGAGGTTTTTAAACATAAATGGCAATAAAATAGCTAATGAAAAATACAGTTCATTTTCAAAATGGTTCAAATGATTTCTTTAAGGTCTTTTTATCTTTCTTCATTTATAAAGTTGTTTTTTCACTCTATGCTTAGATAGCATTGCAATGTATCTTGCCAAAACTCTATGACAGTGTTAATGAATAAAGTTCCAAACAAATATCTTATATATATTGAAACGTATAGTTAACCTGAAACTTTTTTACAACAATTAAAAAATTTATTTTAGTTTTCTTTCTTTTCCTCTCATTTCATTAATTTTATTTTAACTATTCCAGTTTACAATTGTCTTTCACTTTTATGACTGTATCATTATGGTTTATATGAAAAATCAAGAAAAAGATGTAAAAAACTTTAGGTTTTCTGAATATTAGAATAAATTAACTCAATACTTACTAAGAGAAAATAGATAAATACATTAAAATTATTTTATTTCACAATGATCTTGATGGTTAATTGATAGCATCAATAGATATAATTTATTAAAGAAACTACGTATATTTGCTTTTCTTCTTAAAAAGTAATGTATAGTATATACATTCATAAAATAATTTATCAGAGGTGAAAAATGTATACTGTAATTTTTGGTCGCGAAGGTTGTCCATATTGTGTACGAGCTAAAGAATTAGCCGAAAAACTGTCTAAAGAGCGTGATGACTTTTCTTACCGTTATGTAGATATTAATGTTGAAGGCATTACGAAAGAAGATCTATCTAGAAGTGTTGGCAAACCAGTAGAAACCGTTCCACAAATCTTTATCGATGAAAAGCCGATTGGTGGTTGTACAGATTTTGAAGCTTATGCTAAAGAGCATTTAGGACTTTTCAGAGAATAATCGAAACTCGATTTTCGAGAATAATTTAGCCACCATTAGGTGGCTTTTTCTTTTTAACGACCTGGCAGTTTTTGCCATGTCACTTCATTACGTAAATAAGTTGGATCAGCATTTTCAACACTAACCCACTCATTTTGCTGCCACTTCTTTTCGGCTATGACTATCAAATCCTGAGCATGTGGTAACACAATATCGCTTGAGTGAATATTTTCTAGCATATTTGGATAAGTTTGCCATCCAGTACCAGCACTATAACAATTATTACAAAAATCTTTAACTTTCTCTATAACATGTTCTGGAGTAATGACACACTCAGGAATAGTTGCTTGCCAATGATCATTATCGTATTGATATTGACCTAAATAGACTTCATTCATTCTGGCATCTATCGCAGCAATAACATTCGTTACCTGCTTAGTACGATATACCCCCTGAGCTAAAGTCATCAAAGTTGAAACCCCTATCATAGGTTTATCAATACCAAGTGCTAATCCCTGTGCTATTCCTATACCTATTCTAACCCCAGTAAAACTACCAGGACCAGCACCAAAGGCTACCGCATCTACCTGAGAAAGTGAACAATCTGATTGTTTTAAAAGGTTATCAATCATAGGTAAAATCTGCTTAGTATGATCTCGAGCAGATATTTTAAAATCGTATGTGATTTCATTACAATAGAGTAATGCAACAGAGCAAGCCTCTGTTGTAGTATCAATGGCTAAAATAGTACTCATTTTTTTCCCAAAATAATTTATTTTTGTAATTCACTTTTAGCTAATAAAAAATTTATTACCTTATTTACATCGCGTGTTCTTGGCGAAGGAGGCAAACTATTAATAAATGTTGCACCATAAGATCGCATCACTAATCGATTATCGCAAATTATAATTGCACCTCTGTCGTTATGATGACGTATCAAACGTCCGACACCTTGTTTTAGGGTAATAACGGCTTCAGGTAGTTGTACGTCATTAAATGCATCACCACCTTGCATTTGACAATCTTCCATACGGGCTTTCATTAGAGGATCATCCGGTGACGTAAAAGGTAACTTATCTATGATAACACAAGATAAGGTATCTCCCCTAACATCAATCCCTTCCCAAAAGCTACTGGTTGCAATCAGTAATGCATTGCCTTTTAGGATAAATTGATCCAACAATTTAACTTTACTGGTTTCGCCTTGAACCAACACCGGCAAAGAAGTTAATTCTCGAAATTGTTTGGCTAATGCGTTCATCATTGCATAAGAAGTGCATAAAAAGAAGCAACGTCCTTTATTCGCTTCTATAACTGGTAATAAAATATCGATTAATGTCTTTGCATTACCTTGTTCATTGGGTGAGGGAATATAACGTGGTACACACATAATAGTTTGATTTACATAATCAAATGGGCTTTCAAGTATTAATGATTCTACGTTATCTAAACCTAGACGTTTAGTAAAATAGTCTAATCGATTATCAACAGATAACGTTGCAGAAGTAAATATCCAACTTCCATTACGTTCAGTAATTAATTGAGTAAACTTATCTGCCACCGATAAAGGAGTTAAAGCAAAAATAAAATAGTGATTAGTACTTTCATACCAATAACTAAAACCCGTTACATTTGTCTTTTGTAATCGATTTAAAAGAGTAATATATTGATTTATTCTTTCAAAACAGTTATCCAACGTTGACGATCGCCCAACGGCTAATAACACAACTTCACGACAAAAAGTTAAAGCATCAACCAGATAAGATAACTCATTTTTAACTGTTTCTTGATTGAATAAAAAACGTAAGTTGCCTTTAGGTGATTGTTGGCTAATTAATAGTCGTAAATCTTGCGTACATTTTTGAAGTTTATCAGCGCATTGCTGTAATTGCACCATATCTTTTACTTCTGTGCGATAAGTTAGATTTATTTCATTAGCCAGTTCGAACAGTTGACGGCTAGTTAACTGTTGACCAAAGTACTGACAAGCTAGATCGGGTAGTTGATGCGCTTCATCAAAAATCATAACATCTGCTTTAGGGATAAGCTCCCCAAAACCAGTATCTTTTACCACTACATCAGCCAAAAATAGATGATGATTTACCACCACTACATCCGCATTTAAGGCACGTTTACGAGCTTTGACAACATAACAATCATTGTAATGTTCGCAATCACTGCCTAAACAATTGTCGTTGGTACTGGTTAACATTGACCAAATCGGGTTTTCTTCGGTAACAGTAGTACATTTACTTATATCACCATCTTCAGTCTTTATTGACCAATTTTTAACTCGAACAAGATCGACGCGTAAGTCTTTATCAAGATCGCCTGCACCTGCATATTGATGATACAACCGTTCTAGACAAAGGTAATTTGCTCGCCCCTTAAGAAGTGATATTTTACCTGTGTAATTAAGTGCTTTTTTTATAATGGGTAGATCTTTACTGAAAAGTTGTTCTTGTAAATTTTTTGATCCTGTTGAAAGAATTGTTTTTTTCTCACTACGCAAAGCGGGTACTAAATAAGCAAATGTTTTGCCTGTTCCAGTTCCAGCTTCAACAACAAGCGAATGGTTATTTTTTATCGATTCAGAAACTTTGATTGCCATATTGCGCTGAGGCTCTCGTGCTACAAATCCATCAATAGCTTTAGCCAGCAAACCGCTTTCTGAAAAATCATCAATCACTTAAAATACACCTAATATAAAGATAAGTTCAATACACAAAAAAATAGATTAAAGGAATAATACAATGTTATGAAAATATCATGATTTCATATCAAAAGGGATGAGTTTATTGTAATGGAATTGAACGATTAAAAACTTAATTTACGAATATACTATAACAGTAATCAAGTAAAAAAGATATACGCGATTATTTACAAATACCAAATATGACATTTATGATATAAGTTATATCATAATATCATCAAGTTAATCAACAAACGATCATTAAATAGCTAAATTCACTCTTCTGACTTTAAATACGATTCTTTAAACTCAATAAGTTTAACGGTAAAGCAAAAAACTTTTTTAAGCAATTATTAAATGAATTTGGTTTTTAAATAAATACAATAATGCTTTATTCCTAACAAATAGTTTTTTTGTTTAAACATCAATCGAGAATAAGCGCGTATTGACGAAGTTTTTTTTCGGTTATACAAAGGCAATGGAGATTGCCTCCAAGGAGATCTATCCAAATAAAAATCAAATAATTTCGAACGGTAAGGCTGATGCCAAGGTTTATTTTTGGTAATATAATGAATTAAAATGGTATTTTCTGAAACATTGGAGTCCTCATTACCATTTATCGAGAGGGCTAAAAGAGTATTATATTGTTTTTCTAAGATGATTCTTTTTCGACCAATAACAATATTTAATACATCCTGATCAGGATATTGATATGTCTCACCATTATTCAATAAGGTTAATGTTTTGGTTGTGATATTTTCCTGACACCATTGCGGTATATTTATCAACATCACTCCAGAATTAAAATATGTTCCCTTAACGATATCATATTTGCTACATTGAGATTCTTGCATGTATTTTACATCGGCCACAGCGGCAACAATTGCATCATCTAAATCGATTTCATTTATAAAATTAAGACTGTTAATACATAAGGTATCACTATCAATATAAAGTAGTTTTTCTGTAATATCTTTTAAGATCTCTGGCGCAATTAATCGCATGCAAGCCGCAATAGGAAACTGTTTAGTATTTTTTTGATCAACATTAAACTGATCATTAATGATATATTCAGTTATTGAACTATTATCAGATTTGATTTTAGCGATATTTTCCCTATTAATTTTTGATAAGTTATGGGTAAACAGATGAAAATGAAGCTGATGTTTTTTATTATTTTCAATTACAGAAATTATATCCACACCAGCCGACAAAGCATAATTATCATCAAAACATAATAGAATATGCAATACATTTTGTTTACATGCAAAACTACATGATAATAATTCGTTTTTTTTAGTAATAAAGTTATCAACTTCAATCACAAAGTTCTTCCTTAACGTTTTTTAGTGGTTTTATGTTTTAAGTAAAGCAAATAATATTTAACCGCGGCTAAATACTTATGTTGACTAGCAAGTAATTTTGCATATCTTCTTGTTGTTGATGGGGCATTTTCATTGGCGAGTAACAATTTATCGTTCGCCCAAGGTGATGAAGCTATATAGGATTGATAAAGTGATGTAATGTAGAGTTGATACCAAGGTTTATTACCTGTTACATAATGAATAATAACCGTATTGGCTTCAATCAGATTATCTTCGTTACCTCCAACAGTAAGTGAGGTAATATTGTTAAAATGTTTGGGTAAAAATACTGTTTTACCTTGCATTAAGATGTTGAGAACATCTTGATCAGCAAATTTATAAACTTTACCACTATTTATCATGTCAAAAGCTTTTTTGGTTAGGTTATTTTCAACCCACATATCCGTATTAATATACATCATACCTGCATTAAAATAATCTCCATAAGGAATATCGCAAGCTGTACATTGTTTTTCTTGTGTTTTGCCAATATCAGCTACAACAGCTGAAAACTTATTTGTTAAATCAATGGAAACAAGTTCATCGAGGTTATTAATACATAGTACATCACAATCAAGATATAAAACACGAGAAGTCACTTTATTCAAGATCTGTGGAACAACAAATCTAAGACACGTCGAGGCAGAAACATGTAAAACTAGTGTATCAGGATTTATTGAAAATTCATTGCTAATTTCATAACAAAGTATTGAAGTATTTTCTTTATTTAATTGATTAAATCGCAAGATTTTTTCATTTGATACATTATTGGCAAACAAATGAAAAACCAGATTTTTATTTGGATTATTTAATATCACTGAGGACATTGCGATACCTGCAGGCATTGCATAATTATCATCAAAACAAAGTGCAACGTGTAAGGTATCTAAAGAGGTCAGAGAATTATTAAATAATGTTGTAGTCTTACTGATAAAGAGATTTTCTGCTAACATGTTAAAGTCATACCGAGAATTTAGAATTTGATTTATTGTAGCATAACCAATTATTATGAAAAAATTAACTATCAATTTTATATTTGTATAACTATTTTGTAATACATAAATAGCTATGCTATATTTGAAATATTGTATTAATGAGTATTTGAAATGAATAATAGTTTTATTAATATTGTATATTGTACTGATTCAAACTATCTTGAACATGTTGGGGTATCTATAACCTCAATACTACTTAATAATAAGCGCCATAATATTCATTTTCATGTTTTTTTGTATGATGTTTCAGAAGAAGAGAAAAACAAATTACAGGAAATCAGCAGTTCGATTACTCTTTATTCAGTTTCTATTGATGAGTTAAATAAATACTTCGATGTACAAAACGATAAAATAAAACATATCAATCGTTCAATGTATATTCGTTTATCCGTACCAAGATTATTGCCTAAGTATGTTGATAAATTTATTTATTTAGACGCAGATATTTTATGCTTTGGTGATATTTCTTCAATTTTGAATGTTAATATTGATTCCGTGGTATGTGCTGTAACAGCCGACTCTTTAGATGCTGATAATATGTTACAAAATAAAAAACGTTTAAATCTAGCATCTGAGAAATATTTTAATTCCGGTTTTTTATACATAAATATCCAGAATTGGAAAAAATTTGATACCGAAAATAAAGCGAATCAAATATTACTATCACCTCAAAATTATCACTTATTATATCCTGATCAGGATGCGTTAAACATTGTTTTACAAAATCAAGTTTCTTATATTGATGTGAAATGGAATTATTTATTTACTTGGATAAATAATCAAGAAAAAGAAACTTTTTTTGATAATAAGAAAAGATTACCTTGTTTTATTCACTTTACTGGTGCAAGAAAGATTTGGTATCAAGAGCATAAAGGTCTAGCGCAAAATCTTTACTGCTTTTATAGGCATTTTACACCTTGGAGTAACTGTAGGTTAAAAAGTTATAAATCGAAAATGCGAGTCAATGATTATCGGATTTATGCAAAATCTCATCTTAAAGATAAAAATTTGATGAGTAGCTTAAAGTATTATTTGCTTTATTTTCTCTACAAATTGAAAGGTAAATAGTTTTTTTCTAGATACATTTTTTTATCGATTCTACTAATTTTTCTGTTTCAATTGATTTAATGCTATTAGCAATAAAAACGATCTGCTTACCATTTACATCATTTGGAGCCCATAAATCCTTATTAATTTGCGCATCAAGGTTAGGCTTGTTTTTCTTTATATATTTTCCATCAAGGAATAAATCTTGTATTCGATATTTATAATTACTGAATTGTCTGCTATAGATAGCTTTCAAATTATTTGTATTTGGAGCTAAAGGTTCCATATATATAGAAATACACTTTGTTGAAAATGCAGAAGCTATATGAACAACTGACGTATCAACACTAATCACTAATTCTGCAGTTTTAATTAAAGGAATCACATCCATAATTGTTGTAGAATTGAATTTAATTGTATTGGGCAATAACAATTTTTCAAAGTTGTTACCCTTTCCGATAAGCACTATCTTATAATCAAGATAATTACTTTTAAATAAATCACATATTCCTTGCAGTTGAGAATTTGATAAACAACGATATTCGGAACCACCATAAGGATTAATGACAATTAATTTGCTGGAACCAATATAACGATTTAAAAAATCACTAATGTATTGACTTTTAGAAGGATTGATATAAATTTCATAATCAAATAAATGGTATTTAATATTAAGACTGTCTAAATAATATTTTAATTGATTTGTTACATGATCATTGATTTTATAATAAGGTAACGAGATATTGAACGATTTGATATTACTTTTATTATAACCCAATAATATATCTGTTTTAATTAAACAGCAAAAAAATAAGTGCTTTAAGTCTAATCTTCGGTGAAACCTTGCATCTATCGCTAAATCAAATTTTTGTTTTCTTATCATTCTAATTGATTTTATCAAATCAATTAGCTTTTTATCATAATATAAAAAACAACCAGCAATATTGGGATTTCCATCAAGAATATCTAAGCTACTTTTTCTAGAAGAAACATAAACTTCATATCCAGCGTTGGACAAATAACGAATAAATGGTGTAGTAACAATCATATCACCAATACCATCATTTCTTATAACAAGAACTCTTTTTATTGTATTGTCATTGATTATTTTTTTTCGTTTTTTCAAAAACAAGACAATAACTGAAATAAATTTTATATAAATCAGATATTTGATTTTTTTAGTCACCAGATTACGTTTCCAATTCAAATTTTGTATTTTTCTTTTCATTTTTATGAAATAAATTCCTTTTTTCAGTGAGTATTCTTATTATTTGTTAAGCTCTTTATTCAATTTTTTTAAAATAATATTAACATCAAGGTTTGATATTAAATCGCCAAGCCCTGTTTTTACGTTTTCATTTGTAAAAATTTGAATTGCATTAGCATAATTTGGTCCCCACACCATATTATTTATAAACTTGCTATCAATAATTCTATTATTGTATATACAAATCATTTTTTTATCATACGTTGATGCTACATGGACAATTGAGGTATCAACGGTAATAACAAAGTCTGAATATTTAACCAATGCCACCGTATTAAAAAAACAAGACATTTGGTTGATAATAATATTTTGAGGAACTTTTATTCGAGAAATTTTATCTGATTCACCCACTACAATTGTTATATAGTTCTCTAATTGTGCTAAAAAAGATAAAATTATTTCAATTTGGGAATTCGAAAAACTTCTTGCAGTATTGGATCCAAAAGGGTTAAAAATAATGATTTTCTTCCCTAATGTGAAAAGTGGGTTTAAATAATCTTTTACTTCTTGTTCAATATTGGCTGGAATATTAAGATGGTATTTAATGCTATCGGTTTTAATATTTATCAATTCAAGCACTTTCTGACTCCGCATGGTTATGTGCGAAGTATATTCATGATAATCGATAGAAGAATCGTACAATTTATATTTCTCTTGATTAAACCCTATTGTATGTAATGGATTGATGAGTTTGATTATTTGAGAACGCCTAACGCTATTTGGACCCTTATCTACAAGATCAACAACAACATCAATTTTAATATTATCGAGCTGTTCTTTTATCTTTGTGATGTTCTTATTCCTATCATAAAATAGGATACCATCAACAGTTATGAATTCATCAAATAAAAATGCAATTCTTTTCTCTACTACAACATAAACTTTAAAACTATTTTTTCTCAGAGACTCAATTAAATAAGATGTAACGATTGCATCACCAATACCTTGATCATTCATAAGAATAGCAACGCTAGAGTAATGCTCAAGTGTTAATAAAGATCGTTCTTTTTTTTTTCGGTTCAATAAGTATAGTTTAATTGCTGACTTTAATGGTTTTATCTTTAAATTTCTTTGTCTATTTAAATATTTAATACAACCCATTAACTTATTTATCATATTTCCTTTAATATCCTATAGTGCATAAATATTATTCATAAATAAAATATTATATATTAATCTGCTAAGTTACTTTTATATAATTTTGAATATAAGCCATTTTGGGATAATAATTCATGATGATTTCCTTGTTCAATAATTTCACCACTATCTATAACAAGAATTTTATCAGCTTTTTCAATAGTCGATAGTCGATGTGCTATAACAATTGAAGTTCGTCCTTTTTGCAATTCATTCAACGCTTCTTGAATTGCATTTTCAGACTCTGAATCTAATGCGGACGTAGCTTCATCCAAAATTAAAATTGGGTTATCACGCAATAAAGCTCTGGCTATGGCAATACGTTGACGTTGTCCTCCAGATAATAATACTCCATTTTCTCCAACAATTGTGTCAAATCCCTTTTCCAGTGCTTGTATAAAATCGTAGGCATAAGCTTTTTTAGCTGCTTCTTCAATCTGACTTTGTGAATACTCACCTATTCGCCCATAAGCAATATTATTGGCTATGGTATCATTGAATAAATGAACATTTTGAGAAACCAAACCAATTTGGTCTCGTAAACTGTATAAAGTTAAATCTTGTATATTATGGTTATCAATTAAGATCTCACCTTCACTTATATCATAAAAACGAGTAAGTAAACTTGCTATAGTGGTTTTTCCTGAACCTGAACGACCGACAAAGGCAATGGTTTTACCATGTTTTATTGTAAAATTGATATCTTTTAAAGCAGGTTTTTGTCGTGTTTCATAAGTAAAAGAAACATGTTTAAATTCTATATTACCTTTTGAACGTTCGATATTTATTTTGCCGCTATCTTTCTCAATAGGCTGGTCAAATATCGCAAATAAAGTCTGGCAAGCAGCCATCCCTTTTTGAAAGTCAGCATTGACACTTGTTAAACTTTTGATTGGTTGCATTAAAGCCACCAGAGAAGAAAACACAACGGTAAATTGTCCTGGGGTAATATTTAACTCTGGATTACTCGCCATTAATAACACAAAAGCAATGGCAAATGATATAATTAATTGAACAATTGGCGTAGATAAAGCAGAAATGGAAACTAATCGCATAGTATCCCTTCTAAATTTATTACTTACTTTTTCAAAATTAGTCGATTCTTCATCTTGAGCACCAAAAAGAATGATTTCTCTATGACCTTTTAGCATTTGTTCAACAGACATAGTGACATTACCCATTGAGTTCTGCATGTTTTTAGCCATTTTACGAAACTTTATTGATACAAATGTGATGAGTCCAATAACCACAGGCGTAATAAAAATTAATGATAGAGATAATTGCCAACTATTACTAAACATTGTATAGAATAATCCACAAATAAATGCAAATTCACGCACTATAGTAATCAAAGCATCAGAAGATGAAGAGGCAACTTGATCGGTATCATACGTTATACGCGATAATAACCGCCCAGCAGAATTTTTATCATAAAAACTCACTGGAGAATCAACAAAATGATTGAAAAGGCGTTGACGAATTTTAAGTACAATTTTGGATGATATTAAGGATAAAAAATAGGCATAACCGTAATTGGCTGCACCTCGAAGAAAAACTAGACCAAAAATATAAAATGGTGCCATAAATAAAAAGGTTTGATCATTTTCGACAAAACCTTTATCAAGTAAAGGTTGCAATATTGCAATAAGTGAAGTATCTGCAAATGCACTTAAAATTAATAATATTATTGAAAAAAAGAGCAAAATTTTATGCTTGGCAATATAGGGCCATAGCTTAGAAAACGTATGTAATGTTGAAAAATCTCGATCAATATCATTATTCATCGTTGAGCTATTGTATTTCATAATATAATTTTAATTAAGAGTTAAATTGTAGTTGATACATTGAAGCATAAATGCCATCTTGGGATAACAACGTTTGATGAGTACCTTCTTCTACAAGTTTTCCCCCATCAATAACTAAAATGCGATCAGCTTGTTCGATTGTCGATAGTCTATGTGCAATAATAATAGAAGTTCTATTTTTTCTTAAATGTTCAATTGCTTGTTGCACTAACCTTTCAGACTCATTATCTAAAGCAGATGTAGCTTCATCAAAGATAAGAATTGGATTATTACGCAAAAGAACTCTTGCAATAGCAATGCGTTGACGCTGACCTCCAGATAATAAAACACCATTATCGCCAATTTCAGTATGTATTCCATCTTCTAATTTATCAATAAATTCCATTGCATTTGCCTGCTTAGCTGCCTCAATAATATCTTGTATGCTATACTCTTTTTTGGCACCGTACGTTATATTTTCTGCAATGGTTCCATTAAATAAATGCACCTGCTGAGATACATATCCAATTTGGTCACGCAATGATCTTAGCGTATATTGTTTGATATTAATAGAATCAATTAATATCTCACCTTTAACAATATCATAAAATCTTGGTAATAAACTTGCTATTGTCGATTTTCCTGCTCCAGATCGACCCACTAATGCAACGGTTTCACCTTTCTTAATTGTAAAACTGATATTTTTTAATGCAGGGAAACTATTTGTTGGATAAGTGTATGTCACATGACGAAAAACAATATTACCTTTTACCCCTTTTAATTCAATTGTTCCATTATCTTCTTCTAAAGGAGTGGCTAAAAGAGCAAATAGCGATTCACAAGCAACAGAACCTTTTTGTAATTCAAGGTGAACACTGGTTAATTCTCTTAATGGTCTCATCATAGCCACCATTGCGGAAAAAACAACAGTAAATGAGCCGGGTGTGATATCTAAAGTTTGACTTGCAACAAGAAACAATATTAAACCTAAAGCGGCAGTAGCAACTAATTGGATAATAGGTGAGGACAATCCAGAAACTAAAACGATTTTTAATAGACCTCGCCTAAAAATTTTGTTAATAGTATAAAAGTTTTCTTTTTCATATTTTTGGGCATTATAAACCAGAATTTCTTTATGCCCTTTAATCATCTCATCAGCTGCAGTTGTTATGGTGCCAATGCCTTTTTGCATTGAAATTAGAGCTTTACGAAATTTCTTTGCAATAAATTGAGCAATAAAAATAACTACAGGTACAACAACAATTAATACAGAAGCTAATTTCCAATTGCCATAAAACATGACTACACATAAACCAATAGCATACGCGATTTCTCTGACGAGTATAATTAAAGCATCCGATGACGCCTTTGATAATAATTGCGTATTATAAGTGATTAGAGTAACGAGATCCCCAATTGAACTTTTATGGAGAAAACTTGTTGGGCTTTTGACTAGATGATTAAAAATTAATTGGCGAAATTTAGTTACCACTTTTCCTGATAACCAAGAGAGACAATAAGTAGAAAAATAATTTGATAACCCACGTAAAGCAATCAAGCCAATAATACCAATTGAAAAAAGAACCAAAAGTTCATAATTTTTATCCATTAATCCATTATCTAACAATGGTTTAGTTAGTGAAATTAATGTTGCGTCAGTTGCAGCATTTAATAAAAGTGCAATAACAGCAACTATTAAAGCTTTTTTATATGGAGAAATAAATGGCCACAATTGTTTAATTGTGTTTAATGAGCTATATTTATTTTTCATAAAAGAGAACAATTCATCAAAACATTAATTATACTACATAAACAGTATTGTTTGATATTTTATTTCAATTCTTTTTCAACTAGAAATAATTTGTATTATCTATATAATAACTAATGAATTAAATTTCATGTATAATTTAATTTATTTCATGTGATGTTTAATCAGTATGTTAAATGTTTACACCAACCGTACGCTTATTTTAATAGAATGCGTTTATTTGTAGATTATTACAAATAGGAAATCAGCAATGTATCTCGATGCTAATCATATTATTAAAAAAAAAATAACTTTTGATAGTAATAATAGTAGCAATACTAATCAGCTTGATATAGCTTATGGAATAGATGAGAATTTTTTCTTAGGTTGTGCTGTTTCGATTTCTTCCATTTTAATCTTTAACCCTAATCTCAATTTTTCTTTTCATATATTTACAAATCATTTAACGAATGAGTTTGAAAAAAATCTAAATTTGCTGACTGAACAATATAAAACAAATATCACTTTATATTTAGTTGATGATGTAAGCTTGTCGAAACTTCCAACCACAAAAAACTGGACCATAGCAACTTATTTTAGATTTATAGTAGCCGATTATTTTTATCAAAAAATTGATAAAATTCTTTATATTGATGCAGATATAATATGCAAAGGATCAATAGAAGAATTATTCACGTTACCCTTTGAAGAAAATATCGCTTATGTTGTTACAGACAAAGATGCTATCTGGTGGAATAAATGTGCAACTCGGCTTGATGAAGATAAATTGACAAAAAGTTATTTTAATGCCGGTTTTTTACTTATGAATTTAGATAAGTGGCATGAATTCAATATAAATGGTAAAGCATTAGAACTACTTTCTGATACCAATAAATCAAAAAAGTTTACCCATCTCGATCAGGATGTTTTGAATTTGTTGCTTCTGGATAAAGTGAAATATCTTGATAAAAAGTACAATCAACAAGTAAGCATTAATTATGAATTGAAATATAAAAATAGCACCTATTCACCTCATTTAGATCAAGCTATATTAATACATTATATTGGACCAACTAAACCTTGGCATGTATGGGCTAACTATTACAAATGTGCACAATACTTTATAAAAGCAAAACAACTATCACCATTGAGATCTTTACCACTACTACCTGCTAGTACTGCTACTCAAATGAGATATTGTTCGAAACATAAAATGCATCAGAAAAAATATTTTTCTGGAATAATTTGCAATATTATTTATTGCCTTAAAAAACTAATTAAACATTAATAAAATCAAACATACCGGATTAAATCATTTTTAATAGTCGTTAACATTGCATCAGCGCTATACTGATACAAAATATTCAATGAAACAGGTGTAAACCTTGTATGTAAAAAATTTATGATGTCTTGATCATTCTGATCATCAAGAATAAAAATCTGATTAGCATTATAAAAATCATATTTTTTAATTGATTTATTTGTAGTGATTAATTTTTTATTAAACAAAATCGCTTCGATGGCCCTTAAGGTTACCCCTGTTTGACCAATTTGTACTATTTCTAAAATAATATCACTTTGTTTTACCTTTTCTATATTGTCAAAATAACTTATTTTTTTTCCTAAAGTGTAATATTTTGATTGCTCAATAGTTGCATTCGCTTTATTAAGTGCTTCATAATTGATTAAATTAAAATCAGTTTCATAATTGTTAAGTTGCAATATAGGCGCAAGTTTATTAATCACCTCGACTCGATTTTTCCAATATTCACCAATAAAAAAACATTTTTTTACTGTGTTATTATCAAATGTATTTTCTCGAATTTTTTTCATCTCAGAGAGACTAAAAGGTAAAAACTGATTCAAATAGATAAAATGATATTTTTTACAATCGTCAAAATCAAAACTGTATATTTTATCAAAGTGAGGCGTAATTTTAGAGATAAAATCTTCATCCTGACGTAGCCATTTTTTTTTGTTTTTCATACTATTGTTTAATACATCAATAGTATCTCTTAAAACCAACACTCGATGGCAATTCACATCTTTAACTAAATCTATAAATCCTGATATGCCAAAACCACTGCATAATAAAATATCTTCAGGCTTTAACTTTCTTAACTTTATTAATTGATTTAATTTGATAAACCATTTTCGAGGAAAATTTTTTCTTTCTAATGAAAAATTGATAGTTCTAAAATGCTTCATTAATTTATTAAAAAGTACTACATCATACTCATGTTTGAGAGAGTTGATCATATACTTTTCATAATCCGCATTCCATTCTGCAAAATAAATAGTCATGAGATCATTGAATTTAATTATCAAAATGAATTTTAGAAATACTGTCAATTAACCCTTTATTCCAATCTGAGGCTGATAATCCGTGCTTACCTAATTTCTCAACACTCATTACCGAATATTTTGGTCTTGTGGCTTTTGTAGGAAAAGCTTCAGTTTTGATCGGGATGATTTCTGGAGATTGGGTTATTATTTTTTGGTTTAAAGCAATTTCAAAGATTCTTTTGGCAAACAAAAACCAAGATGTTGAACTATCACCACAAAAATGATAAATGCCTCCATCTATTTTTTTATGAAGCAATTGAAGAATTAGTTGAGCCAAATCGCCTGCGTAAGTTGGATTACCGAGTTGATCATCAATTATGGATAATTGTTTTTTTTCAGTAGCTAATCTCAACATCGTTTTAACAAAATTATTACCATAAGGGCTAAATACCCATGAAGTTCGAATAACAATAGCTGTTGGGTCATTATCTAAAACTGCTATTTCCCCCTTACGTTTTGTTTCACCATAGATATTAATAGGATTAGTAATATCTTCTTCAATATAAGGAATATTGTTAGTTCCATCAAAAACATAATCAGTAGAAACATGAAAAAATTTTGCATTATATTTTCTTGATGATATAGACAAGTTTTTAGGACCTATAACATTGACGTTATATGCCAGTTGAGGTTCATCTTCTGCTTTATCAACAGCGGTATATGCCGCAGCATTGATAATTGCATCAGGCTTATATTTAGCGATAAAACAATCGACCGCATATTCATCAGTAATATCAAGTTGTTCAGCATCAGTTTTAATTAGTTCCCATTTAGATGGGAAAATATCTACAAAACAATTACCTAATTGACCATTAGCTCCAGTTAACAAAACTTTCATATGATTTATTATAGCTCCTGTAATGTTTTACCTAATTTGTCTTTTTCAGATAAAATTGGCGTTGATATTGGCCAAGTAATATTTACTGTTGGATCATTCCAAAGTAGACATCCTTCGGAGTTAGGATCATAATAGTTGGTGCATTTATACTCAAAATCTGCGATATCAGACAAGACTAAAAAACCATGAGCAAGGCCAGGAGGAATCCACAATTGACTCTTATTCTCTTCAGAAAGAAGAACACCGACCCATTTACCATAAGTTGATGAATCTTTTCTGATATCTACAGCCACATCAAATACTTCACCTCTAACAACTCTAACAAGCTTGCCTTGTGGATTTTGTTTTTGAAAATGTAAACCTCTTAAAACATTTTTTTGTGACCGAGAATGATTATCTTGAACAAAAGTTAAATTGATTTTTAACTTTTCTTGATAACGCTTTTGTTCAAAAGTTTCTAAAAAAAAACCGCGTTGATCCCCAAAAACTTTAGGATTAATTATTTTCACATCAGGAATTTTTGTTTCAATTATTTGCATTTATTTACCTATTCTTTAATTAATTGAGATAAATATTGTCCATACAATGTTTTACCTAAATTAGCTGCTTCTTGTTTTACTTGCTCTAAAGTTAACCAACCATTACGATAGGCAATCTCTTCAAGACACGCTATTTTCAATCCTTGACGTTTTTCAATGATCTGAACAAAAGATGAAGCTTCAATTAAACTATCATGGGTTCCTGTATCGAGCCAAGAAAATCCTCTACCAAGTATTTCAACATTTAATAATCCTGCTTCTAAATACATTTGATTAAGTGTTGTTATTTCCAATTCTCCTCTATACGAAGGCTTAATCTCTTTGGCCATCTCAACAACATTTTCATCATAAAAATAAAGTCCTGTGACAGCCCAATTTGATTTTGGTTTTATTGGCTTTTCCTCTATTGATAATGCTTTAAAATTTTCATCGAAATCAACGACACCAAAACGTTCTGGATCTACAACTTGATATCCAAAAATGGTTGCTCCTTCAGTTTGTGTCATCACTTTTTGTAGTTTCTTACCAAAACTTTCACCAAAAAATAAATTATCTCCTAAAATCAAACTGCATTTTTGACCTTTAATAAACTCTTCACCAATCAAAAAAGCTTGAGCCAAGCCTTCTGGTCTTGGTTGTTCGGCAAAACTGAGCTTAATTCCAAATCGTGAACCATCACCTAATAGTCGTTTGAACATCGGTAAATCATCTGGAGTTGAAATAATTAATATGTCAGTAATACCAGCAATCATAAGAACAGATATTGGATAATAAATCATAGGCTTATCATATATGGGAAGTAATTGTTTTGAAATACCTCGTGTTATAGGATATAGCCGAGTTCCCGAACCGCCTGCAAGCACAATTCCTTTCATAAATTAACCTAACCTTTTAATTTAAAATGCCTTGTCTAGATCTGGCGTAAGAACCATCTTTTATATGGTCACACCAAGCTCGATTATGCAAATACCATTCAACTGTTTTACGCATACCGCTTTCAAATGTTTCTTGTGGCTTCCAACCTAAATCATGATGGATTTTTGAAGCATCAATCGCATACCTTTGATCATGACCTGGTCTATCAGTAACATTAGTAATGAGATCTTTATAATGTTTAATATTATAAGGCTTAGTTGGCACTAATTCTTCAAGTAATTCGCAGATAATATTGACCACATCAATATTTTTCTGCTCATTATGTCCACCTATGTTATAAGTTTCTCCATTTTTTGCCTGAGTGGCAACAAGATAAAGTGCTCTAGCATGATCCTCAACATATAACCAATCTCTAATTTGTTGTCCATTACCATAAACAGGCAAAGATTTACCTTCTAAAGCATTTAAAATCATCAGAGGAATTAATTTTTCGGGAAAATGATAAGGACCATAGTTATTTGAACAATTGGTTATAACTGTAGGTAAATTAAATGTTCTATGCCAAGCACGAACTAAATGATCACTCGATGCTTTAGATGCGGAATACGGACTACTTGGAGAATAAGGCGTTTTTTCAGTAAAAAGATTGTTTGTACCATGTAAATCACCATATACTTCATCGGTAGAAATATGATGAAAACGAAAATGTTTTTGCCTATCTGAATCTAATTTTTTCCAATAAGCTAATGCTTCTTCCAAAAGCGAAAAAGTACCAATTACATTGGTTTCTATAAAGGTAGACGGATTATCAATTGATCGATCAACATGACTTTCAGCAGCTAAATGCATAATAATATTAGGCTGAAATTCATTAATTGCTTTCGATAAAGAGTTTCTATCACAAATATCAATCTGTTTAAAATGAAATCGATTACTATTAAATACTTTATCTAAAGACTCTAAATTCCCTGCATAAGTTAATTTATCAATAACTAACACTTCATCGTCGGTTTGCTCTATGAGATAGCGAACAACTGCAGAACCAATAAAACCAGCACCGCCAGTAATTATTATTTTCATAATTTGAATCCGAAATAATTAGTTTAACTTAATATAATTAATGGATTAGTTTATCATGCTTTAGCATGAATTTAAATGAATTAATATTCATATGGTTAATTGAACTTAAATAAATAATATTACATGTTTAATTGAATCAAAAATAGCGTTATAATTTTAGAAATATGAATTATAAATGGTGAGGAAATAGATGTTAAAAAGAACTAAGTCAAAATCCGCAGTGAAAATAAAATGTTTAGGAATCACTATTTATAAAAGAAAACTTGACTCAAATGAGCAATTTTTTTTAAAAAAAATCTTAGTGATAAAACGCGAGAATGGCTTTAAAAAAATAAATTTTCTTGGTTTTAATATTTTATCAAAAAAGTTACCAGTTAAAAGTAATGTCTTAAATCCAGATAGTAGTAATTTGTTTAACCAATGCGAAATAAAATCTGAACTACAAAAAAAATTATGGTTTACACCATTTTCTCCTGAGGATCATTTATGGGATGAATTGCAACCTGCTAAATATTCTTCTAAAACACGATGTGTCGTCATCTTACCTATTTATAAAGGTTTAGATGAATCCTTATGTTCAATTTATCATGCACTAAAAAGTAGAACTACTGATGAGTATAGTTTATTAGTCATCAATGATGCAGGCCCTGATAAAGAATTAAATCTAAAACTTGAAGAGCTTTCTCAAAAAGGGCTATTTGATTATCATCTCAATAAAGAAAATCTTGGATTTGTTAAAACTATTAATTTTGCCATAAGCAATTTATCTCATAATCTGGATGTAATCTTATTAAATTCTGATGCCTTTGTATTTGAAGGTTGGTTTGAAAGAATGATTGCATATGCTGATAATGATAAATCGATAGCCACCATTACACCTATGTCTAATAATGCCACTATTTGTAGTTATCCATTTACCTGTCAAGATAATAATAAGGTTCTTGAAGTCACTCCTGCTGAATTGGATCAATTAGCCGCTAAGATAAACAAAGGGAGCTATGTTGAAACGCCAACTGGCGTAGGTTTTTGTTTTTATATGAGAAGAGAAGTTATTGATAAAATTGGTTTGTTAGATGATCATGCTTTCAAAGTTGGATACGGTGAAGAAAATGATTTTTGCATGAGGGCACTTCACGCCGGTTTCAAGAATATTATTATCGGAGATGTCTTTGTATTTCATGTTGGTTCTGTGTCTTTTTCTGCTATAAAAGCCGAAAATATGAAAAAAGGGGAAAATGCCTTAAAACTGAAGCATCCAAATTATTTAAACATGGTGCATCATTTTATCAATGTTGATCCGGTTTTAGTCCTTAGACGTAATTTAGATATTGCCAGATTAAAATTAAAACTTGAAAATCGAAAAACTGTTGTGATTGTCTCTCATGCATGGGATGGTGGTATCAATACTTATCTAAAACAAATAGTAAAACAGTTTAGAAATCAAAATATTGATTGCATTCTATTAAAAGTTCATGATAAAAAATGTTATTCAATTGAAATTCCAGAAAATTATCACTTAGAAATACCTAATTTAAAGAATTTATCTTTAAGTTGTGATTTTGCATTTTTAAACTTCTTTTTAAAAACTATTCAACCAACTTTAATACATATCAATAGTTTTGCTGGTCTTGATTGGCATCATCATGAAAAACTTCTGTACTATTTTGCATCATCAGATTGGATTTATAAGTTTATCGTCCATGACTACGCATGCATGTCGTATGATTATAAACTGTTGAGTCCAGAACATATTTATAAAGGTATACCAACTATTGCTCAAAGAAATATTTGGAACAACGGAAAATCGTTACCTGCTGATTATGAGATGAATATTTCCGATGCTATTGCAAAGCATAAGGCTTACAACCTGTTTTTTAATAAATGTTCTAAGATCGAAGCGCCATCTAATCGAGCTCGTGACATAATATTATTTGATTTTCCTGAAATAAATATTGATGTTATTCCACATGAAAATGTGTTCAATAATATTATTCCGGCACAACGAAATAAAAATAAAGATATAATAAAAATTGCATCTATAGGCGCATTAAGCATTGAAAAAGGATCACAATTATTAGCTACATTGGCCATCGATGCAAAAAACCGAGACTTGAAATTATCTTATTTTTTAGTTGGTTACAGTAATTCTGATGATCAACATGTAATGCAAACAAATAATGTCCAAGTGACTGGTAAATATCAAAATGATGAAGAATGTATTAACTTGCTCAGAGAGATTTCCCCTGATTTGATATTGTTACCTAGTATATGGGAAGAGACTTTCTCTTATACATTATCAATCGCTTTAGCTTTAAAAATACCGACATTGGTGTTTGATATTGGAGCGCAAGGAGAGAGAAGCAAAGACCACAGTTGGGTTGTAAAGTTAGATCCATTGTTGATGCATAATCCAAGAGGCATTTCGGATTTAATATTAAATTTAAACTTAGATAAACTATGGAAAGAAGCTTCAAAAATGTAACATGGTTAATTTTTGACGACTAATCAATGTAAAACAATCTTTTTATTATGTTTTTTATCACTGAATAACATATAAAAGATTGTTTTTCTTATAATAAACTTAATCAACATTTTTGTTATAAAGTCTTTTAATTTTTCGTGCTAATCTTTTAAAAAATGTATTTTTATATTTATAATATCGAGTTTCTAATTTATTGTATGAATTAAGTAATAGGTTATAGTTATCTAAAATGAGCTGATTTTTCGATAATTGATTATTATAGTCTTCAAGTAATTGGCTCAGTTTGTTTGAAATAGATTCTTTTTGCTCTATTAATACCTTATTAGTATCAGATATTTTTTGATGTTTTATTGAAAGTTCTTCATAATTATTTGAAAGATCGTGAATTTTTGTTGAAAATTCTTGATATTTCGACAAAAGCTCTTGATGCGTTGCTAAAAGTTCTTCGTATTTCGTTAAAAGTTCTTGATGTTTTAAATTTTGATCATCGACCTTTGAACACATCACACTTTTTTGAGATTGTAATTCAGCATTTTTAATGATTAATTCATTGTTATTATACAACAGTTGTTTATGCTCTAATAATAAACTATTGTATGCATTATAATATTGCTTAATAGATTTTACGATTTCTGATTCCAATCTTATCTTTTGACGTTCCCCCAAATTTAAAGTTTTTCTTAAAATATTTTCTTTAGAGTTAATGATTATAGTTCTAATATATTTATCTAAGCTGTATTTATCTAAAGTTTCACTCTTGATTTTTGATACATCACATTTAGCTTTTGGAAAATAAGTTATTATTTCCTCAACAATTTCACTCGAAGATATTCGCCTTAAACAACATCTTCCAGAATAATTAAACTGTTCTGCGATTTTATAATTTTCGAGCAATATCCACCCTACTCCACCAAAATGGTCATAGCAGTAAACAGGAGTGTTACTAACAATGGCATATTGTACTGTTTTTCCTATTGTAATAATAGCATCAGCTTCTTCAACCATTTTCGATGTCAATCTTACTACATTTCCTCTTACACCAATATTTATTATGTTTAATCCATGTTCATTTTTTAAAATTTCTAGTGCATCTAACATCTCTTGTGGTGGATGATTACTAACTAAAAGTATATTCTTTAATTGTTCATTATTAGAATCTTTTTCACAAAAAAACTCTGAGGGAGCGGCGTTATAAAAAACTTCACAAAGATTAGTAGGAATCCCAAATTTACTAAAATGATTATAAGTTTCTTCACTATTAAATAAAATTTTGTTAGCTAATAACCTTTCAGTATATAAACCAAAACTCTCTAAATGTTCATAAGGGGATAAATGCGCAAAAACAAAGAAAGTTTTACTATTAAAACTTTCAATATAATGATTTACAAGAATTGGTAATACCTGATGTTGAGACCAAACAATATCGTAATTAAAGGGATTTGGTAATTCATCGGTTGTGAATAAATTGATATCAGAATTTTTAGCGATCTCAATTATAGGAGAACCTATGTAATTCGCCACAATATCTACCAAATAGTTGTTTTTCTTGAAGGATTCTGCAACTTCTAATGCAACTATTTCAGAACCACCAATGCTTGCCATATGATTAGTACATATCAATACTTTTAACATAAACACTTAACCCTACTATTCAATTAATAAATTAACTTTTGACGTTAAAGCTAGTTTATTTTCAGTATGAGAAATAAAACAATGAGGGATAAAAATAATATTAATTATTAGAATCCAATTAATTATTGCTCATTACGTCATAAATGGCTTTGAAATATGCATAAGAATGATAGACCCTATTATTTTTTAATTTAGCGTGATTGATGTCATCCTTGAAGTAATTGGGTAAAATCTCTACCTTATAAAGTACAATAAAATAACCACTATTATCATAACAACTTTAAATAGCTTATTTGCTATTTTGTATATTTAATCATGGAGGCAACATAAGTAGTAAGTCCTATATTAATATAATCGGTTACTTTAAATGAATCTTGTAGGACTAGTTTTTCTTCTTTTCTGTTTCTCTTTAACATTGGTGAAGTCATTTTTGTTTCGATAATCAAATAGACAGAAGCCAATAATAATAAAGGCTAGATAAAACTCCTATAATTACCTTACTCATGATACAGTTTTTTTAATTTTTATATCATTTTAACATACTTTTTTTAAAAAACTTCAAGCACAGATAATAAATAGATTGATTTAATTGAAATAATTCAATTTGAATCAATCGCTAAGTGTATTTATCTACCTATTCCATAATCCCTAAGCTTATTAGCAATAGCAGTATGTGAAACCCCCAATCTTTTTGCAAGTTTTCTGGAACTTGGGTATTCAATATACAAGCTTTTTAAGATTTCTTTTTCAAACTGTTTCGTCATTTCATCAAGAGTTTTATTTTCCATATTATTAACCCATGATAATTGGGCACGATTTTCTGTTGGTAACACAATATCTTTGGCTGTTAATGTTGACGATTTCAGTTGTGCCAAAGCTGAATAGAGGACATTTTTAAGTTGTCTTACATTGCCAGGCCAAGGATAGCGTTTAAAACAATCAATCACACTAGCATCAATAGTAGGTGAAATAATGCCTTGTTTATGAGCAAATTCATCCACAAAAATTTGTGTAAGCGAGGCAATATCATCTTTACGTTCTTGCAATGACGGTAGATTAAGAGGTAAAACATTTATACGATAATAAAGATCTTTTCTAAATTTACCTTGTTCAACTAAACCAGCTAAATCACCTTTAGTTGCACAAATAATACGTACATCTACATAAACTTCATCATCATCACCAACACGTCGAAAATAGCCATCATTAATAAAACGTAGTAATTTAGTTTGCATTTGAAATGACATTTCATCAATACCATCTAGTAAAACTGAACCGCCGTTCGCTTGCTCAAAAAAACCTTTTTTGCTCTCAACAGCACCAAGATAAGCTCCCGCAGCATGACCGTATAACTCGCTTTCAACCACGTCATCTGGCATAGCGGCACAATTTAATGCTAAAAAGATTTGATCGCCACGTGAACTGTATTGATGACAAGCATGGGCAAGCAAGTCTTTGCCGGTTCCTGTTTCACCCGATATTAATAATGGTTCACGCTGCATTGAAAATGCTTTTGCCTGTGCAATAAGTTTTTGCATAATAGCGCTTTGTGTAGCAAAAATATCAAAAGCCTGTTGATCAACGACATTAATTTTCGATAACCGTTTTTTTAAGTACTCAATTGATTGTATGATAAATATTGTTCTTAACGATTCCACTACTTTTTGTAATAAATAGTATTGACTATTTATTACAATAATCGTGTCATCCTGCGTGTCCAAATTAACCGTGTTATCGAGAGAAAATACATTTTGATAATTAAAAGGTTGATTTAAATTTAACATATCAGACGAAATCAGTTGACCAGCTTGTTGATTATAGGTAACTAATTGTTGGTTATTATTGATTTCAATGATTGCTGCTTGCATAATCTGCCCATTTTTCATTTAATTTGGTTAATTTATCACGACGATGCCGCCACTCAAGGCTTTTAGTTAATTCATCAAAGGTTATTTTAGTCTCGGATAATAAAAGTTTTGCTTTATTTGTTGCTAGAGGCTGAATTTTATTTAAAAACATCAACTGATTCAAAATCGCTAATGAACCTTGTCGATTATTACAAGCTAAAAGCAGATCGCACCCTGCGGCTAATGCAGCCTGTGCTCGTTGAGCATGATTTCCCATTACTGATGCACCTTCCATTGATAAATCATCAGAAAAAATCACACCCTTAAAATGTAACTGTTTTCGAAGCACTGTTTTGAGCCAGTATGACGACCCACTGGCTGGTTTATCATCAAATGCAGGATAAATCACATGTGCGGGCATAATTGCATCAAGTTGATTATCCATAATAAGTTTTGAGAAAATTTGCATATCTTGTTCAATCAATAACTTTTTACGATCATCAATAGGTGTTTCTTTGTGTGAATCGGCAATAACATGACCATGACCAGGAAAATGTTTTCCTGTAGTTTTCATCCCTGCCACATGCATACCATCAATCATAGCTGAAGCAATTTGATAAGCAATATTAATATCAGAATGAAAGGATCGACTCCCTATCGCTAAACAGTCATGACCCAAATCTAACACCGGTGCGAAACTGAGATCAATATCAAAAGCAATCAGCTCCATAGCTAATACCCAACCCGCATCAAATGCTAATGATTTAGCATGTTCAATATCGTTAAGTGCAGCAAAAGCTTGTGCTGGTGGAATAAGAGTAAATCCCTGTTTAAAGCGTTGAACGCGCCCGCCTTCATGATCGACTGAAATTAATAATCGCTCACTAGATGCCGCACGGATCTGCTTTATCAATTCGCTCAACTGTTTTGGTTCTTGATAATTACGGCTAAATAGAATCACACCAGCAACCAATGGATTTTGAAGTAATCTTTTATCATCATCGGTAAGCGATATGCCATCAAGATCGATCAGTAATGGCCCCATTACTTACTTGCCTCACTAAAATGATTATCTATGGTACGTTGCTTAGGAAAATCTTTAGATGTTACCCGATTTAAGATTTCACCTGTTCGGGTTGAAATTAATTCCATAGAAAGATTAGCGTCGTCATTCTCAGTCGGTATTTTGTAAATAGTGGTAAAAAGAACATAACTAGCATTCATTGATTTGGCTAATCCAATCATTTTACCCCGAGAAACCAACTTATCATCAGGCGAAATGCCCAACGCTTGTTTAGCTTGATTGATAGATTGTCGACTGGCGACAGTAAATTTATTTTGTTTATTCATTAACTGATGTAACACTTCATCAATTTGGTTATTTACCAGATAATCACCACTTCGATTTTGAATATCACTAATTAACAAAATTTTGTTTTCATCATTTAAAGAAGATAAATCATTCATCAATTTATTTGTAAATGGTGATAAAATTGTATACCAATCCGTTTTCATAGTGATTAAAGGTGGGGTTTCAATCACATCTCCATCAGAAGGTTTTACAATAACTGGAGGCGTTACTGTTCCGCTCATATTATCTAAAAGATGACAACCCGTTAAAACAAAAGCTATTGCCGAAGTAACAACTATGCGTTTTATCTGTTTCATATATTAACCTATTAATCGACCTAATTTTTTTCCACCCAACAAATGCATGTGAATATGAAAGACTTCTTGTCCCGCATCTTTATTACAGTTCATAATTAAACGGTAACCACTTTCATCAATACCTTCCTTTTTGGCTATTTTTGCGGCAACAAGCACCATATGCCCAAGTACAATCTCATCTTCTTCTTGAATATCGTTAACGGTAGGAATAAGTTTATTTGGAATAATTAAAATATGTGTCGGAGCTTGAGGCGATATATCACGAAAAGCGGTCACTTTATCGTCTTGAAAAACAATATCAGAAGGAATTTCTTTCCGAATAATTTTACTAAAAATAGTTTCCCGAGCCATCACGTTTCTCCTTTTTATCGTATGTCTATAAGTAAAAAATTGTATTGGCTCAAGCATAACATATTTTGATATCAATAATGTATAGATATCGTTACATTTTAGCGTGTAGCCTTTTATTTAAATATAAAAAATATCAGAACCAGCCTACTAGCCATTTTATTAAATAGCTTATGTTTAATCAAAAGGCAACAAGATTTTTGTCAAGAATGATTTACAAAAACAAATTTAAAATCAAAAAAACGGACTTTTGTAAAAATTATTCAGGAGTCTATACCGATTCATTAGTATTATACCCAGACTTAAATTTCTAAATATAAATTTAAGTCTACGTGAAGACAATCTTAATATATTCATTTGTCAATTAAAATAAGTTGATATATAATGCCCCGTCGATTTCAACCGTTTATTTTCATGTTCCTTGCTTTCAATGGGTTACGGTTGCCCCGACAGAAAGCTGATTAATCCGTAGGGAGCGATAATGCGTCATTACGAAATAGTATTTATGGTTCACCCAGATCAAAGTGAACAAGTACCGGGTATGATTGAACGTTATACTGGTACATTAACCACTGATGGTGGTAAAATTCATCGCTTAGAAGATTGGGGTCGTCGTCAATTAGCCTATCCTATCGAAAAGCTGCACAAAGCACATTATGTGTTAATGAATGTTGAAGCAACTCAAGAAGCTGTTAATGAACTTGAAGATAACTTCCGTTTTAATGATGCAGTAATTCGCAGTTTAATTATGCGTACCAAAAATTCTGTAACTGAAACTTCACCTATGTTAAAAGCTAAAGATGAGCGTCGTAACTCTGAAGAAGATTTTAGCGAAGTAAACATGGACGATGATTCTGACGAATAATCGTTTAGTGTTATCGGGTATTGTAAAAAAAACACCGATGCGAAAAGTGAGTCCAAGTGGGATCTCGCATTGTCAGTTTTATTTAGAACATGTCTCTAAACAAATTGAAGCAGAACTTACCCGACAAGCATGGTGCATAGTACCTGTAATTGTCAGTGGACAACAAGAGTTAAGTTACATAAAAAAAGGCAGCAAAGTTTTAGTGAGTGGTTTTATAAGTACTCACACAAAACGTAATAAAACAAGCCAACTTGTTTTACATGCTGACCAAGTTAAACTATTAGGAGAATAGCCAAATGGCACGTTATTTCCGTCGTCGCAAATTCTGCCGTTTTACAGCAGAAGGCGTTAAAGAAATTGATTATAAAGATGTTTCTTTATTAAAAAGCTATATCACAGAAAGTGGTAAAATTGTACCAAGCCGTATTACTGGTACTAGCGCAAAATATCAACGTCAATTAGCTCGCGCTATTAAACGCGCTCGTTACTTGGCATTATTACCATATACTGACAACCATCAGTAATTAGCAACAGAGGGAACATATAATGCAAATTATTCTACTCGATAAAGTTGCTAATTTAGGCAGCTTAGGCGACCAAGTTAATGTTAAAGCGGGTTACGCACGTAACTTTTTAATTCCACAAGGTAAAGCAGTACCAGCTACTAAAAAGAATATTGAATTCTTTGAAGCGCGTCGTGCTGATTTAGAAGCAAAACTTGCTGAAACATTAAAAGCCGCTGAACAACGTGTAAACGAAATTAACGCACTTGAAAAAGTAACCATTGCTTCTAAAGCTGGTGACGAAGGTCGTTTATTTGGTTCTATCGGTACTCGTGATATCGCTGATGCAGTTAAAGCTCGTGGTGTTCAAGTATCAAAAAGCGAAGTTCGTTTACCAAATGGTGTGTTACGTACAACTGGTGAACACGAAGTGTTCTTCCAAGTACACAGCGAAGCTTTTGCTAAACTTATTATTGAAATTATTCCTGAATAATTATCATTCAATAAAGAAACCCGTCAAATTGGCGGGTTTTTTTTATTATCTGTTACTAGCAATTTATTCGATACAATCAAATAAATTACTATTATAAATGTTTTATTTTACAATTATTGCTTTACCCCGCCCACGGATATCTGATACTGCAATAGGTTCATTATTTCTAATTTTTATAACCTGAATATCCCCACTAAAATCTTGTTGATAAAAACTATATCCCATCTGCTCTAGCTCAGTCTTCAATGGTTCTGGAACACTATTTTGAAAACTTTCGATATAAATAATATTACTTGGTAATAATTGATGATGATAGCGTGGTGCCTGTACAGCTTGTTTAAGAGACATATGATTATCAAAAACATTAGCTACAACTTGAAAGATGGAGGTAAAAATTCTTGAGCCACCAGGCGTACCAATAACCATTACAACATTATTATCTTTTATGAAGATAGTTGGTGACATAGAGGATAAAGGTCGTTTATATGGTTCTATTGCATTTGCATCTTTACCTATAACGCCAAATTGGTTAGCAACGCCTGGTTTACTACTAAAATCATCCAACTCATTATTTAGTATAATACCCGTACCTTGTACAACGACAGCAGAACCAAACCAACCATTAAGTGTATAGGTGTTAGAAGCCGCATTACCCCATTTATCCACAATAGAAAAATGGGTTGTTTGTAATTTTTCACGACTATCCAAACCAGGTTTAACCTGTTCAGTTTTAGAAATGCTTTTTGGATTAACTTGTTTTGCTCTGTGAGCCATATAATGAGTATCAATTAATTGAGAGACGGGTACTGTTACAAAATCAGGATCTCCCATATATTCAGCTCGATCGGCAAAAACACGTTTTTCTATCTCTGCCAATAAGTGAATATACTGTGATGAATTAACTTTAATATTTTTAAAATCATTAGATAACTCTTGTTTCATAGATAATAATTGAATTAAACCTACTCCACCTGAGCTTGGTGGTGGTGCTGTAATGATCTGCATATCGTGCCAATCAGCTACTAAAGGATTGCGCCATTTTGCTTGATAATTAGCTAAATCACTTTCGGTGATTAAACCGTTATTATTTGACATTTGCCGCGCTATTAATTTAGCGGTTTTTCCTTTATAAAATCCATCACTACCCTGAATTGCAATACGTTGTAATACTTTACTTAGTTCAGGTTGTTTAAACATCTGCCCTGCTCGCATAGTACCAAAATAGTGTTTAAAGTGACCATTGGTAGGTGCCGTTTGTTCTATTTCTTGATAACGAGTCACTAATTGCTTATCAACCATAAATCCATCTTGAGCAAATCGAATTGCTGGCGCCATAACTTCTTTCCAAGTTAACCGACCAAAGCGTTGATGAACAGCCCACATACCTGCTACTGTACCTGGAACTCCGGACGCTTTATGAGAATATAAACTCAAATTATCGATGACATTTTTATTATCATCAAGAAACATATCTTTATTTGCTTTGGCAGGGGCCACTTCACGATAATCAAGAAAATATGGCTTACCATCGAACCAAAGTGTCATAAATCCGCCACCACCTATATTACCTGCTTCAGGATAAGTGACCGCTAATGTAAAAGCTGTAGCTACAGCCGCATCGACAGCATTACCATTTTTGGTTAACATCTCTTTGGCAGCGATGGCTCCATAATAATCAGGAGAGGCAACCGCTCCAGATTCAAATTTTGGTTGGATATTTTCAGTTGGAATTACTTGCCAACTTATCATTAAAAACACAACAAAACAGCTATACTTGATCAACCTATGTTTAAAATAGAACATTTTAGATCTCCTAAAATAAATGATTAATTTCTTCCCATAAATAAAAAATAAATAAACTTGAGATTGTGTATTTAATGAAAAGCTATTAATCAACGTACCATATAAAATCAAGGATGTGAGCAAATAATAATCAATAATAAAATCAGGATAATCTAACTTTGGGCTTTATTTACTTTTCAGGTAGAAACTCAGGAAAATAGAAAGAGCGTAATTAATCACATACAATTATCTACACTCTTTTCAATTCATCAGCAATTAAGCTCATTGTTCTTGATTTCCAATTTTGGCTTTTTCTTCTTTATAAAGCTTATTATCATAAATTTTTACAAATGGAAGATAAATTAGTAGAGCCAAGATTGCAGAAAGTATGGCCACAAATATAGCACGATAATCACCACCAGTCCCAATAAATGCACCTAATCCCATTGGAGAAGGCCAAGGTATTAACGCAATGATTGGATTCATAAAGCCATAATTGATAGCAAAATAGCCCAGAGTACCACATGCCATTGGTGCTAATAAAAATGGTAAAGCTAGATATGGGTTATATACAATAGGCATACCAAAAATAATTGGTTCATTAATATTAAATATCGCAGGAACGGCAGATGCACGACCTAAAATCTTTAATTGGCTTGATTTAGCACAAAAAGCAATAAAGAATGTCATAAGAAGTGTTGAACCTGAACCACCTAAAATTACTAAGGAGTTATTAAATTCTCCAGCAAACGGAATTGCTGCTCCGCCAACATTTTCATTCATATTGGTAAGCATTATCGGTGTAATAAATGCACCAATGATACTTGCGCCGTGAATACCAACAACCCAAAGAGCATGGATTAAAAATAGTATCACCATAATACCAAGCCAGCTTTTAGTTAAATTGGTTACGAAGATAAATGGAATACCGATGATATTAAAAATGTCGGTACCAAAATAAATCAAAATACCGTTTAAAATAATAATTGCAAATGCGATGACGAATGTTGGTATAAGTGCAGTAAATGATCGTGATACCCCCAATGGAACGGTTTCAGGCATTTTAACCACCCAATTACGACGTACACACATAAAATAAAGTTGTGTGGCTAAAATTGCCATAACAATTGCAATAAAAATACCTGAAGTTCCTAACCTAACAACAAAAGGGTTTAGACTTAATCCGTTATAGACGGCTTCATTTTGGTCATTATATAAAACTATCGTTCCATTTTGCATAACTAATTCTGGCAATGTCATAATGAAAGCGAAAACAGATAGCATTGCACCATTAAGGGCATTAACTTTTAAGCCTGTTTCTTCTTCCTCAATTTTAGTTAATTCATAACCAACAACAATGTTAAAATAAAGCGCTAATATGCCCATTGTTGCAGTGTTAGCTATCATATAAAGATCTCTTATTTTGAAAACAGAATTTTCAAAAGCGGTTTCTAATCCCATAAATGTCATCGGTAAGGTATTAAATACTAAAAACATCGATCCCACAATGCAAAAAGGAACTGATGCCATTCCCGCCGCCATTACTGCTCGAACAATTTTAAACTGCGATATTTTCGCCATCGGAGTCATTAAATATTTTTGTAACAACACAAATCCGTTATTCATTTTGTTTTCCTCATTTAATTAATGATTTCTTGATAAGCTTGAATTCTCTTAAAATGTTTGTCCTCATTACGCTCAATCTTTTTCAGTTTAATCAGTATAAAAATTGTAAAAACTAAACTTACTGCCAAAATACTTACTAATACTTTTAAAGCCTCTTGGGAATATTTTAAAAATGGAAAGAAAAAGTAAAATAATGGAGTATAAATTGAAACAATGAGCATAATGCCACTTATCAACATCATTCGATAGAAAAGACTAGCATATCGTAAATGGTTTTGATGACTCCGATAAAGTTTAATTTGCTCGACACTGGTTAAGGTAGCAAGAATAATGAGTATGAGTGGTAATAAGATAGCTATTGTTAAGCTTCCCATCAAAAAAATTGTCCAGTAAAGATTCAAAAATAGAAAAAATGCTGTGGTATAACGAACTGCTAAAAAGCGATTAAAATAGAGACTAGTCATACTGATTTGTTTATGCATCTTAAATTGGTTTTCTAGTGGAGTATTCATCACTAACCTCTTTATTGATTTGATAACTTGTATATATGTTGGTATAGATAAGACATCTCAATTGCAATTTCACGAAGAGTCATTGTGGTCATTAAATGATCTTGAGCATGAACCATAATAATTTCCATCTCAATTTTAGTCCCATTTGCATAAGACTGAAGTAACTCTGTTTGTGATTTATGGGCTTCTAAAATTTCTTCATTCGCCTCTTCTAAAAGCTGATTTGCCTTATCAAACTTAGAATTTCTCATTGATTCGAAAGAGGAATGGATTTTGGTTTTAGCATTACCACTATGCAAAATAATATTGAAAGCGGTAATTTGAATATCTTCTGAGCTCATATTGTCATTCATTGCTACGCTCCTTTTTTAATTAATTGGATAAAAAGTGATTTAAATTGATTAAAATCTGAAATTTCCAACATCGCTTGTTGCATGGATAAATCATCAATTAAGTTAATAATTGCTTTTGTCATCATAGCTAAGTTGGAATTTTGATAAATTGATGGAGAGATCATAAAAACAAACTTAATATCCTGATAATCTTCATCCCAAAACAAACCATCGGGTATTACGGCAATGGCTATTTTCGTTATTTTACCAACAGGTATAGCTGGATGCGGAACTACAATGGTTGGACTAAAAAGTATTTCGCCTATAGTCATACGTTTTTCCATTTGCTTTTTCATCTCATGCTTGAAGTTTTTTTCTTCATTAACTGATAATGAATCAAGTAAATGATTTAATAGCGTTTGTTTATCTGGCTTTTGTTGACACAAATGAAAATAATCGGCGACAATATCATCAAAAATCTGAGAAATATAATTCAAATGATTTTGTTTTTTGTGATCCGTTGTTCGTAATAAGGCATCTTTTAGTAATAAATTCGGCACTTGTCTATGAGAAAGATATCGACGAATTGCTTGAACGTCTTCTTCACAAAAGAATACCGATACATGAAATACGGGCACTTTAAATACTTTCGATGATAAGTCAACGGAAGAAATAATAAAGTCAATGTCATTTATCATTTCGGGTTCAATCTCATAATAACCACGTGTTGCAACTATTTTTACACGCTCATCAAATTCGCTTTCGACCCGATTTTTTAGTAATTGCGCACTGCCTAATCCTGTTGCACAGATGATCAAAACTTTAACTTTTTGTTCATTTTTTAACTTTTCAAGCGAAGCTAAAAAATGCAATGCCAAATACCCCCATTCATCATCATTAACCTCATATTTATGCAAATTTGGTAATTGGCTTAAATAATGTTTAACTAATACAAAAACGTCAAAATATTGACTCTTAATTTCATCAATTAGTGGGTTTTCCAATTTTATATTCTGCTCTAAACGCACTAACATGGGCTTTAAGTGTTGAATAAGTCCATTCTTCAATTGTTCATCATGCCAAAAAGGGTAAGTAGTCTCTTGTTGAATTTTTAGAAGTAAGTTAGTTAATGAAGAGCAGAGATCATCATCAAGAACATCTTGAATTAAATTGGATTTACTCATCAAATGCAAAGTAAGATACATTTGCTCTTGTTTTGGAAAGTGAAAACCAATTATTGATTCAATACGTGCAATGATTTTATAGGCGACATGATATTCAACTGTTGTATTGGTTGAAACGGGTAAGTTGAGATTTTGAATAGAAAGCCCTGATTGTAAACGCTTAATGCTCAGTGATAGATGCAAAACAATATTTTGAATCATAACATCAGATAATTTGATATGTGCTTCACGACACTCATCTAAAATAATGATGGTGAGTGTATCAAAACTAATGGCTTCACAAGATTGATTGAAATAAGATAAATGGTGTAAAAAATTAATTGAATCTTCATGAAAAAAGTAACTCATTATAAAATGGCGTTTGGCTTTTTCTTCGCCATCGACAAAAATTAAAGATCGATTTTTTTTAAGGGTTAATTCATAAGTCAGTAATTGAGATTTTATTTCAGCAATATCTTTGTTTAATTGTGATGAACTAATAAATAGCTGTTCCGATAAATCCTCAATATCAACTTTTTGGCTCTCAAGTAACAACAAATTGAGGATAAAATGCTTTCGCTCACTGGCTTCACGACATTGGGATTGTTCAATATTTTTTTCAAATAAATGATGTTCAATTAAAAATAAGTTAAACGAAGTTCTATCTAAAATCTTTAACTGAAAGCCATATCCTTGCTTACTAACTATATTCCCCCCATTACATTCAATCAAAGTTTTTAAATCTTTAAGATAAGTACGTACGGTACGATCAGATAACGATAATTCCGTAGCAAGTTCTTGACTACTTTTATATCCATTTTTAGAACGAACTAGTAAACTAATGAGTTCTCGTTGTTTATGTTTTATCATTATCTACTATACCTAAGTTATTAGCTAAATCTATCCAAAAGGAGTAAATTATTAATAAGGCGATTAAAGATTGGAACCATTTTTATGATGCGATCTTTTAATCAAACAATCGCATCATGTTAAAAAAGGTAAAATCGGATCTTTTATGTTTTAATTAATATTGTCCTCAACTAATTTAGCTAATTGCTCTACACCAGATTGAATAGGAATATAAGCTTGAAATGGAATACTGATGACTGGTTTACCTACTTCATCACCTAATGCTTTTAATTTATCAAACATCATCATGGTCTGAGGGCTAATTAAGAACAGTGAAAAATCACTATTTTTTATTTTATTACTACCTTCAGTTGCTGATACCGCATCAAGTTCAATTGGTATGTTCTTGCAGGCGAAATATTCAGTTACCTTTTTAGCCATAAGCGATGATGACATACCGGCTGCACAAATAATTAACGCTTTTCTCATAACTTCTCCTAATGAATTTAGATCGTTATAACGTTTCACCATTTGACTCAATGACTTTTTTATACCAAGCAAATGAATCTTTTCGACTTCGTTTTAAGGTTCCATTACCTTTATTGTCTTTATCAACATAGATAAAACCATAACGTTTTTCCATTTCACCCGTTCCAGCTGACACCAAATCAATACAACCCCAAGGTGTATATCCCATCAAATCAACACCATCTTCTTCAACCGCTAATTTCATTTGTTTAATATGTTCTTTAAGGTATTCAATACGATAACTATCATGAACACTCCCATCAGCTTCAACTTTGTCATACGCACCAAAACCATTTTCCACAATGAAAAGAGGTAAATGATACATATCAGTTAACCAATTTAAAGTGTAGCGCAAGCCTTCCGGATCAATCTGCCAACCCCAATCAGATTTTTTGACATATTGATTCCCAACTAAATCGGTTTTTTCGTTATAATCATAATAGTCATTACCTATATTGTGTCTAATCACATTCGACATGTAATAACTAAATCCAATATAATCAACCGCTCCTTTCCTTAACACTTCCAAATCTTGTTGAGTAATATCAAGTTTGATATGTTTACGTTGCCAATATTTTTTAATGTAATTTGGGTATTTGCCATACACATGGACATCAGTAAAGTAATATTTACGTTCCATGACTTTCTGAGCCATTAAAATATCGCATGGTTTGCACGTTTCAGGATAAATTGGTACTAACGCAATCATACAACCAATTTTAAAATCGGGGTTAATCGCATGACCTATTTGCACCGCTTTTGCACTAGCAACCAACTCATAGTGGGCCGCTTGATACATAATTTGTTCGCGATCATCACCAGCTTGATAGTAAATACCAGAATTAGTGAACGGCGCAAAATCTTCATTAAAATTAGCTTGGTTATTGATCTCATTAAAGGTCATCCAATATTTCACTTTATTTTTATAACGATCGAAACAAACCTCAGCAAATCGAACAAAGAAATCAATTAATTTACGATTCCGAAAGCCACCATATTCGGTAACTAAATGATAAGGTAACTCAAAATGTGAAAGGGTTATGACTGGCTCAATATTATATTTTAAACATTCATCAAAAAGATCATCATAAAACTTCAAGCCTTCTTCATTTGGAGCAGGCTCATCCCCTTTTGGAAAAATACGAGTCCAAGCAATCGAGGTTCGAAAACATTTAAAACCCATTTCAGCGAAGAGTTTAATATCATCTTTATAATGATGATAAAAGTCGATAGCTTCATGATTAGGATAATACTCACCTGGAATAATACCTTCAGTGATTTTTCGATAACTTTTAGGCGACCCAACTGTCATCACATCAGCAACACTAGGTCCCTTACCACCAGCCTGCCAAGCACCTTCTAATTGATGAGCGGCAACAGCGCCTCCCCATAAAAATTCTTTTGGTAAACCTTTGCTATTCATAATCAAGTACCTATTATTTATTGAGAATTCAAATTTAGTATAAAAGGAAAAAAATCAAATTACGAACCAATATTTTCCGTATTGATAAGGAAAAATAAAAAAAGAAAACATAATAAGGAATATTTATTTAACCTTAAAATAAAGAGATAGCGTCGAGATGTAAATCATAAATATTTCACATAGTTAAATATTTTTATGTTCAAATTTGGTAGGTAAATTTTTAGAAAAAACCAGCATATGTGTCAAATACAATTAAACCAATAATAAATTAATCATTAGTTTGACGACCATAATTTTTGAAAGGCTTATTCATCCCAATAACATGCTGATTTCATTAGCTATCCTCTTTTTTTACTTAAATTTTTCATCTCTAATAAATCACTTCATAATAGAATGATAGACTTGAATAAATTTAAAATAATTTTATTTAGTAGATAACATACATATATAGAACTTGAAAAAGCAAAAAAGCTCAAAGTTTTTATTAATTTTTTAAAATAGTGATATTAAAGGATGAATGGATTGATAATGACGTTATAAATAATCGATATGTTGCGGTAAGTATTTTTCTACTTCACTAAAGGGTTTGAGGTAGGTAATAAAAGAAATAAATATTTTAATTCCTTAACTTAAATATAAATAAGCCAACCTCCAGGTTGGCTTAAATCTTATACTTTTTTGTTATTCATCAATTCGATAGCATTATTATATGTTAAAAAGTATTTTTATCATTAAAGTAACTATTTCGCGACCCATTTGCCGTTTTCATCTTTATGATATAGCTTTTCAACCGCCGACCAAGCAACACGAAAAGCAACTTGCTCAGGCGAACTATTGTCTCGTCTTTTTTTAGGATCTTGATACTCTTTTATGGCACTATTAAATGCTTCTTTAAAAATATCCTGAGCATGGGCAGGTAAAACATGCCGAACAGATTCTGGTAGATCATCTCGGGTTTGATAAGGCATATCACATTCCCCCTTTTAAATAACTCATAAAATATTGACGATTTTAAAGGATCTTTGCGAACTTCATGTTCAAAATAGCTTATGTAAATTAAATTTAGTCTGATTTAACAAAAAATACAAGGTTTATTACTTAATTAATTTTTTTTAGGTTTATATTAAAATCGGCTATTTATTTAACTTGAATGAGCGGTAACTTTTCTATACCGCTGAATTATCGAAAATTTATGATGATATTTTTACGTTATCGATTAACATCAACCACAAAACGACCTTTAATTTGTCCAGCTATCAGTTTATTAGCTACGCTAGAACATTCATTTAACGTAATTGTTTTACCGATAAGAGAAAACAGTTTTTCGTCAAAGTTTTGTACTATTGATTGCCAAGCGGCAATTCGTGCATCATAATTTACCATCACACTATCAACACCAGCTAATGTTACTCCTCGTAAAATAAACGGTGCAACCGTTGCGGGGAAATCAATACCTTGTGCAAGACCACAACAGGTGACAATACCTCCGTATCGAGTCTGTGCACAAATGTTAGCTAACGTATAGGAACCAACGACATCGATTGCTGCTGACCATAACTCTTTTTGTAGTGGTCTATTTGGCTCTTTCAAAGATTGGCTATCAAGAATTTCGGCTGCGCCCAGTTTACGCAGATAATCTACATCCATCACTTTACTTGTAGAAGCAGTAACCCGATAACCTAATTTACTTAATAACGCGATTGCAACTGAACCCACACCACCTGTCGCTCCTGTTACTAAAACTTTACCATCTTCTGGCTTAACACCGAAATCAACTACACGCCCAACACATAAAGCAGCCGTATATCCTGCAGTACCAATAGTCATTGATTGATGAGGAGTAAGATTGCTTGGTAACGGGATTAACCAATCTGATTTCAAATGGGCATATTGAGCAAGACAACCCCAGTGTGTTTCACCGCATCCCCAACCATTTAGAATAACCAAATCACCGGATTGGTAACGACCGCTTTGACATTCAATTACCGTCCCTACACCATCAATACCCGGTACCATTGGCCATTGCCTAACAATAGGACTTTTATTAGTCAATGCTAATGCATCTTTATAATTAAGATTTGAATAGTGTATTTTTACTAAGGTATCGCCTTGTTGTTGCATTAATTGTTGTTTAGTTAAGATTTTTAAAGATTGGGAAAACCCAGTAACTTCATTGTTTTCTAGAATAATAGCATTGAATGACATACAGATTCCTTATTGTGTAATGAATGATAAACCAATGAATGAATAATTAACCGAAGAAATTTAGCACGTCAGTTAGGTAATTTAATCACCATTAATAGACGAACGGTCTAAAAATTATAGACCAACTGTCTAGTAAAAAGCAATAAATTGCACTATTACGAGGTGTAAAGAAACAATTTACAATAAATTATAATGTTACATTCTATTTGGTAATCATACTCAGGAAAGTAGTAATAAATGTATCCAACGGTTCTGATTTTTTTAGCAATTTGCTTCGCGTTACTGCACCTTCCCAACCTAACCAAAAAAATTCTGCTAATAATCTACAATCAATTCTTGAGCTAATTTCTCCTGAATTTTTTGCTAATTCTAGACATTTCTCTATTTTAATTTGCCAACTTTGCAATACCTGTTCAAGCAATAATGCATAACCTTGAGGTAAAAGCGATTCTTCTTGAATTAATTCACCAATTAAACAGCCTCGATGATAATCATACTTTGCCATACCTTGCTTTGCATCTTCGTAAAAAGCTTTAATTCGATCAATTGCTGATTCAATTGATGAATTGGTTAAATGCTTATCTAATTTGTGAGCAAAAAAACTGTCATAGCTAGAGATGATAGTTCTTCCAAAGTCTTCCTTACTTTTGAAGTAATAATAAAAGGAGCCTTTGGGAACACCTACTTGGTTTAAGATACTTTCAATATTTGATGAAATATACCCATAGGTAGTCATTAATTCAATTCCACTACGAATCAATGCAGATCTAGTCTCATTACCTTTTTTTGTATTACCTTTTCTCGTAGTCGTCGAGGCAGAAGTATTTTGATTAAATGGCATAAGGTTCCAACATTTTGCGTGAATATAAATGATTGAGCTTTAAATTATGATAAATAGTCATATCAATAAATGCAATAATTTGCCTATAAACTAAACTTGTTGTATTGTAAAAAAACCTGACAAATTATAATTTTGTCAGGCAATTAATATAAGTGAAACCCAATTGATAACTCTATATTTCTACAAACTATTTTGTTTTATTACGCTTTACTTTTTCTGATACTGCACCAATAAATACAACATCGCTTGATGAATTAAGCGCAGTTTCAACAGAATCTTGAATTACACCAATAGCTATACCAATACCAATGACTTTAGCTGAAATTTCGTTAGGTATACCAAACATACTGCAAGCTACAGGAATGAGCAGTAAAGACCCCCCCGCGATTCCTGATGCACCACACGCGCATATGCTCGTCACAATACAAAGTAATACCGCAGAAAGAATATCAACTTCTATATGCAAAGAATTTACGGTAGCTAAAGTTAAAATAGTGATAGTAATTGCTGCACCTGACATATTAATTGCTGCACCCAATGGTACGGCCACGGAATAAGTATCTTCATCCATTTTTAATTTTTTACAAATTTCGATATTAACAGGAATATTTGCCGCTGAACTGCGAGTAAAGAAAGCTGGAATAGCACTATCTTTTAATGAAGTTAAAACCAGTGGATAAGGATTTTTACGCATAACAATATAAGCTAATAAAGGATTCATAATTAATGCCACAACTAACATACAAGACACTAATACGATTAATAGATGGGCATATTTTAGTAATTCCCCAAAACCTGTTTCTGCAAGTGTTGAAGAAACCAAACCAAAAACCCCCAATGGAGCAAAGCGAATAATAATTCTCACAATGAATGAAATGGCTAAAGAAAGATCATTCATCATCGTCTTGGTTGTTTCACTTGAGTGCCTTAACGCAATCCCAATACCAACTCCCCAAATAATTAGTCCAATATAATTAGCATTAACAAGCGCATTAACTGGATTGTCTATCATTTTGTTAAACAAAGTTTTTAAAACTTCAACAATACTTCCTGGAGGAGTTAATTTAATTTGGTCAGCAGCATCACCTAAGGAAATATCAGAAGGAAAAATAAAACTAGCAACGGTTGCTAATAAAGCGGCCAACATCATACCAGAAAAATAAAGAGTAAGAAGTTCGCCCATATTAGCGCGTTTACCATGTTGGTGGTTGGATATTGATGCAATAACTAAAATAAGTACTAAAATTGGAGCGACTGATTTTAAAGCATTAATAAAAAGTGATCCAATAAAGGACATATCTAACGCAAGATCTTTCGAAAGAGCAGCTAAAGTGATACCTAAAATTAACCCTAATACAATTTGTGGTATCAGCCCTACTTTAAAATAAAAACGAATCAATCTATTGGTTGAATGAGACATAGTATTTCCCTATATAAGAATATAACGTCAAAACATTACCATAATTAAATAGTAAAACTATAAAAAAATTATCATGATAACTATTTTTAATATGATATTGTTTTATTATTAAGATTTGTTATTTCTTTTTTATTGATAAGGATAGTAAAAATCAGTGATCGGGTGTCATAATTTTATGAAGATTTAGAGAAAATAATATTAGCAAACCATCAGAAAAAATTGGATATTAACATGTGAAGTTTTTAATAATGCCATGTTAAAATATTCTAAGTATATTTAATTTAAATGAATTTAAAAAAATTTTCTAATAATTAATCTGAAACTCAAACTTTAGACAATATTTGTAAACTTCATAATATGAGGAACATTATTTTACTGATTCAGACTTTTTCACTTTACTAAATAATATTTATGATAAATAATCAAAAATTACAATAACATTTGGTGTTCTCAGTTTATTTTTTATAGCAGAGGTGATCATAATGACAAACATAAAATTAAATAATGGTATCGAAATGCCAACTTTAGGATTTGGTGTTTATCAAATTAATGAAAAATATTGTAAACAAGCAGTATTAGATGCAATTGAAGTTGGTTATCGCCTTATAGACACTGCTACAGCTTATCAAAATGAACGCCAAGTTGGAAATGCAATTAAAGTGAGCGGGATTAACCGTAAAGAACTATTTATTACCACCAAACTTTGGTTAAACCGAGCTAGTTATGAAGGGGCTAAAATCCAATTTGAACAATCATTAAATTTATTACAAGTTGATTATATTGATTTATACTTAATTCACCAACCTTTTGGTGATATTTATGGTGCTTGGCATGCAATGGAAGAGTTATATGAGCAAGGAAAAATAAAAGCCATTGGCGTCAGTAATTTTCACCCAGATCGCTTAGCTGACTTAATGGCTTTTAATAAAATTAAGCCTTCCGTAAATCAAATAGAAGTTAATCCATTCAACCAACAGTTACAAGCAGTACCTTGGATGCTAAGTAAAACTATTCAACCCGAAGCATGGGCACCCTTTGCTGAAGGAAAAAATGATATTTTTAATCATTCTGTGTTAACCACAATTGGTAATAAATATAATAAGTCGGTAGGTCAAGTTATTTTACGATGGTTAATACAACGTCAAATAGTTTGTTTAGCAAAATCCGTTCGAAAAGAACGTATGGCTGAAAATTTTAGTATATTTGATTTTGAACTTTCTAATCAAGACATGATCGATATTACTGCTATTGATACTGCAACCAGTGCTTTTTTCTCACATCGTGATCCGGCAATTGTAGAGTGGCTGACTAAACGCCGACCTAATATTTAAATTTGCCCTCTTTTTATAAACTTAATATTAATAGACATAACTAAACCACCTTTAAAAAAGGAGGCTTTTAAATTCATAAAGTGTTGCGTATGTAAACGGTTTTGATTACGATATTTTAAGTAATTCTTATGTGTGATATGGATAGCAATAATAACATGATCATGTATCGTTATTTTCAATCACGTTATTTAAATTAAATTTTGGGTAGTATTTTGAATGGCATTATTGAACATAATTGAGATAGTCAAATAAACCGGTATTCGCAATGTCATACCGGTTTTCAAATATTAATAAAACTTATTTAACTATTACCAATTCGCCCTAATACCAACAGATGCACTAATCGGTGCTTTGACTCTTGCAGCTCCACCATTTGTCCATGTATGGCCGATTTCTGTATAAGCGCTGAATTGATTATTCATTTCATAACTGCCACCGATTGCCATTTCAGAACTTAAATATTTAGCACCATTGCTAAATTCCGTAGCAGCATTTTTATTAGCAAATGTCACATGATCAGCACCACTTGGTGAGTAGAATAAGTTAACACGAGCATAAGGTCGTAATAATGCATCGTTCATTTTGAAATTCCCTTCAAAACGAGTACCAATTCTAAACAACCAAGCATTATTATCACGATGCTTTACTTTAGTATTGCCACTAATATGACTATCATGCATATCAAGCCATTGATGAATGATTTGAGCTTGCGGTTCAAACTTCCAGCCATTATCCGATAAGATAAATGGTTTACCTGTTTCGATTGATGCACTTAAGCCATAACTTTTTTGTTTGCTATTTTTATTACTATCAGGTTTGACATCTACACGATGACGAGCTCCTTGTAAAACAAGGTCAAGATAAGTACCATCGTCTTGCATATAGGTACTATAAACTCCTAAAAAGTAGGAATTTATGCCATTTTTACCTACTTGCCCATTTCGACCACTGGCAAATCCATCAACGGTTAAATTACCGTACAAATAACCAAAATAAGTACCTAATCGCCAGTTATCCTCTTGCCAAAGATCACTTCCTAATTGAAAACCAGTATAGTTTCCTTTGCTTCGAGGATTGGTAATACCATTTTGTTTCAAATCAATACGTTTGGTGATGATTCTTCCCCAACTTATTGGCGAATCTAATAATGGCATATTACCAATACGTTGATGTAAATTACTTTGCATAATATTTTCCGCTAATCGGAGTTGTTTTGCAATTGCGCCAAACATAGGAACTTCTTTACGATAAGTTTTTACTCCAGTTGGTGTAACAGGTTTTTCTGGCTCAGGATCAATAGCAGGATCGGTTGGCTCTAATGGATCGATTGGATGTGTTGGATTCGTTGGATTCGTTGGGTTCGTTGGGTTCGTTGGGTTCGTTGGGTTCGTTGGGTTCGTTGGATTCGTTGGGTCTGTTGGGTCTGTTGGGTCTGTTGGGTCTGTTGGGTCTGTTGGGTCTGTTGGGTCTTTAGGTAAATAGGAACGTAAATACCAGTTATTATTTTGGTTTTTAAGATCGCCTTTATGCAAATAATACTCATATGCACCAACATCTAAATGATCTTCTTGCATTTTAAATGCGTCATTACTACTTAATCCATTAACGTGGACTAATTCAATGCCATCAGTATAACTGGTATCAGCACCCAATCCGTTAATATTATTGATTTGTATGACTGTGTTCCCTGATACATTACCATTTACTAATAATCGATCTGTTGGACTATTACTATTTTGAACAACGGTATCAAGTACCAATTTTCCCTTGTTTCCAATATAATCACCAGCAATAATTAATCTGTCGCCTGCAAATGCATTACCAAGTGTAATAGTTCCTCCATTATAAACACTTCCACTAATTTGCGATTGATGTACACTCGATTGAAGATCAACAATTGAGCCTGAATCAAGAGTTAATTTATCAGTGTTTAAATCACCTGTTAATGTTAAACTACCAATCTGACTCAGATTAATATTTTCCCATCCAACAATTGATACATTACCAATCGACCCGCTAGATGTTGATGAGCCGATAAGATGAACATTAAGATTAAGAGTATCATTATCAGACGATCCATCTACACGTGTCAATTTATTACCGCTATCTATCACGGTTAGTTCTGATATATTTGCTCCTTCATTAATAAATAATGTATCGTTCCCATTCCCAAGTCTAATTTGACCACTGATTTTAGAACCGTCATTAAGAGAAATAATTGAATCTGTAATTTCATTTTTTATTGCGAGATCACTAGCTGATGAGACATCTGCACCCTTATTTAAATTTATATAGGTTTTTAAACCTTCTTTACCTGCGGTATAAATACCAGTTCCTGATTCATCATTTTGTCCGATTACCTTACCAAATATGTTAATCTGAGTGCTTCCGGTACCGTTATTGGTTACTTTAATACCATTATCATAACCATTAATGATGCCATTTGTTTGGTTTACTAGTAAATCTGAGGTTGAATCATCATTAGAGACTAAAATTGCTGAGCCGTTATAAGCAGTAATCTTACCTTCACTCAAAATACGGGTAAAACCATCTCCTTGATTAGTGAAATTAATGCCATTTTTAGCACCTTGGATTTCACTATCAGATTCTTGTCTAAATGTTAGATTATTAGCATCAGTATCATTAAAAGCAATTATGGCATCTAAAGTTTGGCTAACTATTTTACCTGCTACTTTAAGCCCCGTTGAACCTTGTCCATGATTAGCAAGATTAACACTATTAAGGTTACCAATTATTTCACTGTCTTTTGTTTGTCCAAACAATAAGTTATTCGTTGATGATTGGCTTATGGCTATAATAGCATCATCATGGTTGCCAATAACTTTTCCAGCTATACTAATTATGGTGGATCTTTGACCATTGTTAACTAGATTAATGCCATGATTGTTACCCTTAATTTCACCACCGGATTGAATTATATTGAGATCCTTAGCGTTAGTATTATTCGTTGCAACTATTCCATCCCCTTCATCACCCATTATCTTACCTAAAGTAGTAATAGATGTTAAACCTTGCCCATTATTTTCAAGAGTCATACCATTATGTTTACCGTTGATTTCACCCTCTAATTGGCTAATTTTAAAATCTGTACTACTGACGTTATTAAACGCATAAATAGCATCATTAAGTTTGCCAATAACATTTCCTGATGTATTAATAGATGTGGCACCTTTACCATTATTAATCATATTAATACCATATTGTAAACCTTGAATATTACCACTTAACTGAGAAACAGCTAGATCTCGGGTATTTTGTTCATTAACAGCAGTTATACCATTGTTTTTTGTTCCAATAACTTCATCTGAAGTTGTTATTGCTGTAGAACCCTTTCCTTCATTGCTAATATTAATTCCATTCAAATTACCTTTTATACTACCAGCGGTTTGCATTAAATTAACATCCAGACTATGAGTTTCGTTATTAACAAGTATTCCTTCATTTTCGTTACCTATAACATGTCCAGCAGTGTTGATGAAAGTTGAACCATTTCCTAGATTATTAAAGTAAATACCATTTTTTTTACCAACAATATAACCAGATGATTGTTTAGCTGTTAAATTTTTAGTGTTAATTTGAGTGATGGCATAGATTCCATTTTCTTGTTCGCCAATCACTTGTCCGGAAGTGGCGATAGTTGTTGCACCTGCGCCTTTATGTTCTACATTAATACCATCAAGCTTGCCATGAATATTACCTGCTGGTTGACGAATATTAAGGTCTTTAGTATTAGTTTCATTAACAGCTCTAATCCCATAATTATTTTCGCCTGTAATATCGCCAGATGTGCTAACAATCGTTGAACCATTACCTTTGTTGTTAATATTTATACCATTTGATAGGCCATTAATATTGCCAGCAGATTGATTAATTGTCAGTTCATGAGTATTCACTTCATTAACAGCATATATCCCATCATTTTGATGACCTGTCACTTCACCATTAGTCGTAATTAAGGTTGAACCGTTTCCCTGGTTAGTCATATTAATACCGTTGAGCTCGCCTTTTATACTACCTGTAGATTGACTGACGTTTAAATCGCTCGTATTTATACCACCAATACCAAATATACCATCTTTTTGTTGTCCTTCGACATTACCATAACTATTAATAGATGTTAATCCATTACCATTATTTACAATATTGATACCATATTGTTTACCCGTAATACTGCCTTTTAATTGGTTGAAAGTTAATTTTTTAGTATTGGCATAATTGTTAATACTCACACCATTTTGCTCACTAGCAGTAACCGTTCCTGAAGTGGTTACAATAGTTACTCCATTACCACTATTGTTGGCATTGATTCCGTTTAACTCTCCATTAATTGAACCATTAGTTTGGGTGACCGATAAATCTTTCGTATTACTGTTATTATTAACAAATATCCCATCATTATTTTCCCCAATAACCTTGGCTGAAGTAGTAATAGCAGTCGACCCATTACCCAAGTTATTAGCTTTGATCCCATTTAAATAACCACTAATAGAACCACTATTTTGTTCAATAGTCATATTATCTGCATTTTGTTCATTGAGAGCATTTATCCCTTCATTTTCATCGCCAATAACTTTCCCTACTGTTGAGATATTTGTATCTTCTTTACCTCTATTGATGATATTGATACCATTTTTTTTACCATGTATGCTTCCTGCTGATTGGGTAACTTTAATACTTTTAGAATCATCGTTATTTACTACAACAATACCATCATTTTCTTCTCCAACAACAGAATCAGAAGTTGTTATTGTTGTTATTCCTCTCCCATTATTAGCAACATTAACTCCATTTAATTTACCATGAATATCGGCTCCAACAATCTCTATAATATTTAAGTCTTGAGCATTAATTGAGTTTGAAGCATAAATACCATCATTTTGTTTACCTGTTACATCACCTCCAATTGAAATATTGGTCGAACCGGTACCATTATGATTAATATTAATACCATTTTTTTCTCCGATAATATCACCAGCAGGTTGATTTATAATTAAGTTATCAACATTAGCATCACTTGTATAAGAATAACCGTCGTCATTAGATTCAACATGGTGTGGAATCGATATCTCAACAGAGTTCTTACGCTGTGTAGCACTCAACAAATGATTTAGATAATCACTACGTTGTGAACTTAATAAAGTTTGATTTGAATAGTGTTGAGTAATTTTTGGGATGCAACGATTATTGTTAAGAGAAGAGTCTGTACATTGCGCATTACTAATGGGTATCATTGCCATAGTTAAACTGGCTACAGATAATAAATTAACTAAAAATAATCGACCTTTTGATTGCGCCTTTTCTGATGTAACAATGAAAGCTTTACGTCTAGCATTCCAAACTAATTTGTATACTTTATTCATTATTTCCTCCCATTCAAATAGACAATTAATTTATGCTGGATTTAACCAGTTTTTATTTGCAAACTTGTACTGAATGAAAATTACTAATTCAGATAAATCACTTTATTAATTAATAAATCAATTAGTGTATTAACGAACAACCATTTATAGATACATGACTTGGAAAAGATTTATGACTTCTTTAATTTTTGACAAAATTCAAGCTTAAAAAGACGTAAAAAATTAGTTGATTTGTTTCATCAAATTACAAATCAATTGCTATACCTCCTAACAATGACTTAAAAATACATAGTTTGAAAAATTTAACCTAAAAAAGACGCACGAAATGAGTTAATTTGTTTTATTGAGTTACAAAACAATTATCATATCGACTTAAGACAATTTACAAATATATAGGACATGGAAAATTTTTTAAGACTTCTTTAGATATTTAAAACACTTTATTCTTTCTAAACTAAGTTATGGGGGATATCTATATAAACAGCAACAGGAAAAGACTAGATAGAGAAATTATCTCTGAATATCCATATATAAAAAGATAATAAAGGATAATTTATATACATTTGTAACATATCGCGCATAAATAGGCAATGAAAATAATAAAAAAACTTAATCAATAGATTATAGTTAACAAAATATCAACTACATTTAAGTCAATTTGTATTGTTGATGAAACTGTAGAGATTTTAGAAAATGATTTACTATAGCTTAATAAAAATGAAAAACTCTTATCAATTTTATTAAATAATAAGACAAATACTATGAATTGATTTCTGCAACTTTTTTTACCTTTATTGAAAATTACCGGATTCACTGCTTAACCTCAGGATTTCTTTGCGATGAATTGAAATTTGAACCGCCATCTTTATCCTTTCCAAAGTTTAGAAAATAGTGACGATAGGAATAGACTGTTATTATCGAATTTTCATTGATTAAAAAAGAACAAGATTTGGAAGGAATTTAACTCCCTCTAGCTATTGTTTTAACTAAGAGGGATAGAATTGATATTAGAGTTTATTCACTTTAAAATAACTATTCAAAATCTATATCTAAATTAATACTTTAAAGAAAGTTAAAGAAGTCAAGATATAACCACCTGTAATTGCAACACCATAAGGTAATGTAATACCACCCTCTATTTTTTTTAACCATTTATATATAATTGCAATGATTACCAGAGGTAACCCTAAAAATGTAGTCACTGCTAAGAAAAACATTATGCTACTTGTAGGAACAGTTATCAAAAGTACAGTAATTAATTTTATGTCTCCAGCACCTGCAATTTGGCAATAAAACATCAATAAACCACAAACTAAAAATATTCCAGACGCACCATAATTTAGTGCTCCAAGACCAAAAGCATAATTTAACATCGCCAAAGCAAATATAACTATGACAATATAGTTTGAAATTATTCGATATTTTATATCCGTATAACAAGAAATCAACAAACACAACCAAACAGTTAAAATAATAGTGTCATTAAATAATTCTTGATTAATCATTACTGTACTTGTCCTAAAACATGATCTTTACCGTAAACATCGTGCATAGCATTCATCAAAAATTCCACTCTTGGCGCAGTCCAATCTCGGTCAAGGACACTAGATTGGTCTAATTTATAATACCAGCCATTACCTACACCATAAACATCACCATCTTCATTCCAATAAAATAAAAATTCCATGCCCCCATCAAATTTAGTCAATATTCCATTAAGTTTTCTTTGCACTACCGAACCAATTAACTTTTTACCATAAAGTATCTCATTTAAACGACTGCAACCTTTTATACCCCATGTTAGTAAACTTTTATGTTTTGTAATAGCAACACATCCACGATAACGACAATAAATTGAGTGTGCAGCCGCTTTTTCACTTGCTGCACTTTTACCTAGGATAGGTATAGGACTTTCAGTTATGTTGATTGGATCTTTTCTATCATCCTCAGCATCTTTCTCATCTTCATCTTCATTTTCTATGTGTTCAGTTTCACCATTATCATTCCATTCTTCATCATCATCCTCTTCATTAATATTTTCATTTAATTTGCCATCGGGTAAATATAAAGTGTTCCCCATTCCAAAAACTTCACCTTCATAGGTTAAATAAGTCAAAAAACCATAACCACCTGTAATTTGTTTTATAGATTGACCAGAAGAAATACCTGAATTAGATTGTACTAAAGCATTATTAATCCTTACTGGTTTAATGGAATAAACACAAGATCTCTGATTTTCTGGACAGAATTTATTGCTTACAGTAACGCCCCAAGCAAATATAGTTCCAGAACGAGTAATAGCATAAGCACTTCGATAACCAACACCCATAGTTCTCACTCGGCTGTCGTTAAAAAAACTTGATGGAATCTGTTGGAGTTTTTGTTTAAATTGTAAATTGTTAAGTCCTGTTTCACCAAGATTTCCTCTTCCCCAAACCCAAACATCGCCCGAAGCAGTTAAAGCATAAGATGTATATTCGTTACAAAAGATATCGATAACCCTTTTACCAGATAAAACTTTGACAGGTGTGGCCACAAAAATGGAATCGGTTCCCACTCCACCTGTTGCTTGTCTGTTATAATTACGGCCCCAACCCCATACGTCACCATTTTCATCAAGTGCAATAATATGATATCTTCCTGCTGCAACTTGCATTATAGTAAGCCCTTCATCAACGAATTTTTGTACTCTCGCCGGCACACTCCTCCAGTGAACGAACGAAACACCATTACCTTGCAGCCCCTGATTTCTATAACCCCAAACCCAAACATCACCATTTTCAACAGTAACCCCTGTATGTATCAGGTTTAGGCGTGTAGTTGCTTTCACGCCTGTTTGGGTTGATAATATTACAGCATCAGTTTCTGAATGGGCTATAGCAGGAAGACAAAAGTAAGTCAAAAACATCACTATTATTCTTATTGATTTCATTTCATTATTACTCCTATTTTAGCCCTATTAATATTCATTCTGATTTTTTTTGATGAATTTTCCAGTTTCAATTCCAATGACTTTACTTATTACAGCGGTCAAAGACTTCCTATCTTTTGCTTCCATTAAGAATATTGGGTTACCGTTCATGCATTTAGTAAACCACTTACCGAACTCAGCTTCATATTGAGCATCAGTTGTTAAATTACTCGCATTAGGATTTAATTTTATATAGTAAATAATTGCACTTTTAGCCTGATTTGTAAGATAACCTTTATCAAAATTCTTCTTATCTCTTAATCCTGATGTTATTGCCTGACAAACACCCTTATCTAAAAAATCATCTCTAAGAACACCTGCACCGGTATCATCTTTACCATCACTAATAATAATCATAACTTTATTGTTGCCATTACCTTTAGCCATTACAGGAACGGTTCTCAATAATGCTGTTATGGTGTCAGTACCTCCCCCTGGCATCCAATTTGTCTTTTTTATACTTGTTAAAATATTATTATTATGATCTCTATCATCACTGAAAGGGATTAAATGAGGGGCAGATTCAAAGTTCTTAACATATTTTCCTTCTGCTATTTCTTTATACATATCATCCGTTACCGTTCTTTCACGAATCATCTTTTTATTCATAAGATTATTACTGTATAACGGTGATTGACACATGCCCATAAAAGGTGAAAATTCCGCAAGTACAGGTGAAATAGGACGCTCAAATGTTATAATATTTTTCTTTGTATCGCTGAATAAAGTATCAATAGTACCTTCTACATCTACTGTTTTAGTGTTAGCAAATGAATAATGTACATCTTTATAATTTCCTGAGAACATGTAATCAAACATTTGAACCACTGCAGCATATTGAGTATTTATGAGGACTCTATTTTTTTCTGGATGATCTTTTCTGTCTGTGCCACAAGCATATTCATGTAAACCATTTTCAATTCGATCTTGATAATCAGTTCTCAAACTACATAAACCAGCATCAACTAATGCTTGATTATTACCATATTCTAAACCTAATGCAGGTCCAATTATTTGTGCATAATAGTTATAATAAGAACTATCCATATAGTAAGTTAACAATTTTCTATGCTTAGGAAAATAATTATTTTTATCCAAATAATCTGTAATAACTTTATCTTTTTTCAGTTTACTCCATTTTGTAAACCCAATATTTTTGTTTGCCCAAAAATTATAATCGATAGAATTATAAGGTTGGTTCAGTTTATACATAACAGAACAATCATAACTTTGCCCCCCAGCTGCATTCTTAGTTTGGCTTTCTACTGGGACACCAATATCATAGGGCACTAATGCAAATTGGTATTCTGGATAATCTTTATATTTTTCAATAATGTCTGTTATTGCCTCTTTCATATAGTCAAGACGTCGCTGAGCATTATTATTTGAAGAATAATTATTACAGTTTACATTACTATATTGACATGTTGATGAAGAAGAAAAATCGCTGATAAAAGCGAAATCAAATGAATCTCGAATTAGATATTTTCTAGTATTCCCATAGCTTTCTGTTTTATTACCCACAACAATTGGCTGAGGTTGTTGACCATCATGAAGTTTAATCTCAGTAAATTCGTTAAACGCTTGGTTATAGGCGATATAATATTCCTCTTTATCTCCATTATAATCTATTTTAATTTTGGACCCCGGTTCTAATAAATTTGCATCTGACACAGAGTGATCACCAATTTTTTTAGAAATGAAATAATTAATATAATTCAATGCGATTTTTCGATTTTGTTTTTTTGCTTTATCATCAACATTTCTGTTATCTATAGCTATCACCGCTAATGATGCTTCATTAGTAGCCTCAGATATCTTAGCCCGATTGCGCATAGTGTATGCTTGATTAATTGAAAATGCCACACAAGTAAAGATAGCAGGGAGCATAATTGCCATAGATATTGCTACTGCTCCAGAAGTACACTTGAAAAAAGAATCTTTATGATTTCTTATAATTAATTGGCTATTATTGTTCATATTATCGTCTCAAAAGTGTATTTAATAATAAGTAGGACAAATTCTTGAATTGTTACAACGTGACAACACAACAACGTTACTACATAGATTTGGTACGATACCATCTGAGCTTTGTCCAGTATGATTTACCAAATTTAAAAAAAGGCTGTCTTCATTGACAATACACATTGAAACCCGATATAAAGGAATCCAACGCCCACTCAACATATTTGATGAATCTACAAATTTTTGGGCATAAGGAGCAAGTTGTTGGTAATTATTTGAAGGATCGTCCATGGCTGGTAAAGAATTAAAATAGCTTTTAATTGAATTATTACCACATGTACCTTTAGAACAAGATAGAATTTTTTTTCCATAAGTTACTAATTTGGCTTTTTCCAAATCTTCAATATTATCGGGATCTTGTAAAATAAACAGAGCCTCTATTTGTAAAGCAACTTCACGATTATTCAATAATGAGCTTGCTAATTTACTCATCTCATTGACTTGTTGTGAATCAAATAATTCACTAGAAATATAACAAGCATTTCTATTGGCACATAAACCTGCGGAAAGGACCTCCCCAGCTCGTTTGACTTTATCTTTATACAAAGTTGATCTTTCACGAAAAACTGATGCTACAGTATAATTTGCGCGTTCTATTTTATTTTGTAACATAATAGTTGTGTACACATCATAAATAATGAAAACTATGAGTGAAAACAATATGAAACAAAATGCAAACTCAATTGACAATGCTCCATCTTTATTATGGAAAAAGTTTTTAGAATCTTTCATTATTACCAATTTCCTTTGTTTTCCATTTCACTTTTAATAAACTCACGGTAAACGACAGTTTTTCTGGCCAATGCGGTGTCAAGAAAACTAAAAAACTCAGAAAATATAACTGAATATTGATATTTCAAATCAAATAGCAATAAGTTGGTTTCATCAGAAAGTGTTGTTTGACAATTGTTACTGATGATGTCGTTTATTTTTTTACAATACTTTACAGAAACTTCAAAATGATCAGGATTAGCGACATAAGGCCATAAAGGAACTTCAGATTGAATTAAATCTTCGATTTTCTCAGCATAATCGTCTTCTTCTGTGATGGCTACCTGCCTTGTTATTTCAGTAGTCATTAAATCTAAAGCCGAGCCAATAATCATAACTCGGCTAAATTCAAACGCCAACAAAAAAAGAATAAGTAAAAAAGGAAAAATAATGGCAAATTGTATTGAAACAACTCCATTTTTTTGTCTAAAAAAAAATTCCCAATATTTCAACATATTTTTACTCTATTTTGTCTTAAAAATGATTTTTCTTTTTTCTTAATAAAGAAAAAAAAGCTTTCTGTTGATCATCATTCATTACTTTATTGCCAATAATAGCAGCGGCTATTTCTTTTATTTCTGCACTATCACTTGCTTTCTTAAATTTATCAATACTTGGTATAAATTTACGAGTAAAGTCAATTTTCCGTTCTAAAAAATCTTCAATATCTGAATCACGCAAAGCATTTTTTTTATCATAAGGAATATCATCATTGAGACAAATTAAAAAACGCTTGTTGAGTAAATCAAAATTTGTGGCACTGGCGCGCGTGATTTCTGTTAGCATCTTCTTAGCCACTTTAATAGAATAGGGATCTCTATTTATTACAATAAAAATAATGTTAGAAAACGTTATTATTTCTTCAAAATGTTTGAATGATGAAGATAATCCCATATTCTGATCAATAATAGTAATGTTGAATTCACCAGAATGGAGGTCTTTATAGTTCCATGCTTTTTCATTAGTTTCTACTTTAACCTGCAAAGAATTTCCAACATCAATTAATGAACCATCATCAGGTATTGGCATTTCAAACAAAAAATCCGCATTAGAGCTTGTTGTTGCACCTTGTATATAAAGAAGTGGGTAATTGGTTAAATCACTAATTTTCTTGAGTGTATGAACTACCAATGATGAAGTTCCAATTCCGCCTTTACAACCTAAGAAGGTAATAACACTTCCTACTCTTTGACTTGAACCTGGAGGTGTCATGCTTCTTTTATGTAAAATATCTGGAATTTTTTCTAATTGACTATTTTCCAATAAGAAATATATTCCTTTTTTTAATAAAAATTCAGAGAACTGAATTGAATCATAACTACCTATAAGTACTGTTGTCGCTTGAATAGGAATACAACGATTGATATTTTCTGTTATTTGTTCAGCATCATCAGCATTTTGAATGTCTATAATAACTGCATCAAACTGATTCCAATTTGGCGTTTCTTTTAACTCAGATAATGTTAATGAAATAATCTCCATACCCAATATGTTATATAGAAATAGTACAGAACGAACTTTTTCAATTAATTCAGTTCTTTTACTTACAATAGCTACTTTATAGCCAGATATTCTTCCAACAACGAATTCTTGTGAAGGAGAATTTGTTGATGTATCTGTATCTTTTATATTTCCAAATAATTGCATAAGAATCCCAATAACCTTTTATTCAATAAAGCCCATGTCATTAATAAATTTTTCACTTTCGTTAGAAGCTGGTACTGTCTTATTTCTTTGCTTATTAATATTGTTTTTAATATTAAAGAAACTATTGATTACATCAGTCCGCTCTATAGTTGGTAATTCAATACTATCAAAACTATTTTTTGGTGTTACTAAATTCACTGTTGCAAAAACTACCATCTCGGATTTAGAACGACTCGTTGTTGAACTTCGCGCTAGTGCACCCAAAATTGGAATATCACTAATAAAAGGAAGACGAGATAATTGCTCCTGATCATTTTCATTAATTAATCCCGCAATGACAAAACTATCACCATCAGATAAATCAATAGTGGATCTTGTTCTTCGAGATGACAACGTAGGAATATTATAGTTATTAAAAGCGTACGAACCAGAAACTGAGCTCACTTCATTTTCCATGAATAATCTTATACGTTTATCATTATTTACTTTTGTACTAATGTTTAACTTAATACCATATTCTTTATAAGTCACATTAGCATCGCCATCTTTGTTTTTAGTTACAATAGGAATCTCACCTCCGACCAAAAACGATGCAGTTTCACCAGAGAGCACAGATAAATTAGGCTGAGCTAATACTTTAGCCAAACGATCATTTTTTACGGCACGGATCATGGTGGTTATATTATGTATGTTTAATCCTTTTTTTATGCCTAATAGTGAAAACTCACCAATAGAGTTGACAACAGATTCATTATTTATCATGCTGTCGAGGGTCAAACTTTGCCATTCAATACCTAGGGAATCTGTGAAATCCTTGCTAACTTCAACGAACGTTAATTGCACGTTAACCTGATATTCTTGTATTACTCTGATATTATCGATTATATTGCTGTAAGTATAATAATCTTGGAATGTAATAGGAATCCCTCCAGAGCTCCCTTCACTATTGTATTCCGCTCTAATCCGTTCTGCATTTTGCCCAATTGAAGACCCTATAAGGGCCAAAATTTTACCTTTTGTTGTAGTATCTGGTACAGTACCTGATAATATATACACAAATTTACTATTTAACTCCCCACTATCATAACGATCGATTGTTACATTACTATTTGGAAAATTTTGCGCTAATCGATTTGTAATTTGATATAAAAGCGGATCGACATTAATAGTGTCATTAATAATGATATTATTATCGCTATCATAAACAATTAAACTTGCCCTTCCGTTTGATTTTCCATATATAATCAGTGATTTACCACCAACAACCTCATAATTTGCTATACTGTCTTGGCTAATAAAAACGGTCCCGACATTTTCTGGCAACACTAGTGTTTTACTTTGTCCGATTTGTAAATTGTGAATATTAGCAAAAGCCAATGAAGAAAAACCAATAGATAATAAACAGATTAGAGGTTTGAGCACTTTAATAATTGATTTAGTTCTTATTAGCATTCTTAGTTACCTTTTAACAAATTAATTCGTGTTCCTGAAAAAATATCTTTTTCAGATAGAGGCCAATTTTTTTCTTTATCATTTAAGAGACGTAATCCATCTTCAACATTTTTTTTGAAAGTACTTGGGTACATAATAATTGTTGAGTTCGCCATTAATGTTCTTAATAACTTAATTTCCTGATTAGAAAGTTCTAGTTGAATTTTAGGAACATCATTTTTGTTATAAATTTTGTCTAAACCTTCTTCGTGATCAAAGAATAAAATTTTCTTGCCAACAATAATTGGTTTTATGCGATTTTTAATGAAATCACGACCAGGGGAAACAAATTTATTCTCTCTGATATTTGATCCTTTTTCTGTTTCATCAGCATAAAAAACATAAAGATCAACCAGATCGCCTTCTTTAAGATTTTTTACTAAATAAGAATCAAGTGGATCTAATGCAAATGGAAACATATAATTGCCATCTTTTAATGCTAACATCACATAATCTTTTGAAGTTGGGGATACAATAAGACTTTCTTCAAATATAGTATCTTTAGCAATATGGTTTTTTACAACATGAGCATCAATTTCAGCCGCATTAGTTATAAACTTAGGTCTTTCTTTATCAATAGCAACTTCAATTGATTTAAAATAGTAGTCATTTTTCGTCAAGATTGTTTTTTTATCGATATTATGCTTTGCCACAGCAACATTAATGAACTCAGTTTTAGGCTCTTCTTTTTTAGGCGGTTCAATCACCACTATTGGATCTGGTGGCTCAACAGTTGAAGGGGCTGACTTAGTAAAAAGTAAGGCCAGACCCACAACTATCATGGCTAAATATAAAACAATTAATTTTTTATCTTTCATGCAAACTCCACTCCGTACTATATTATTTTTTTACTTTTCCTTTGCACTTATTTCTTTTCTAAATAAAAATCAAACGCGAAACAATGAGCTTTCCCTTTAGAATTAGGTCCAGCATAAAAATCTTTTACTATTGATTTTTGTTTAGTTTTTATTTTAAGAATTAATGTTTTTTCAGCGGTTAAGGTTCCTGTAACTGTTGCAAAATCGCGATCACTACTTGAAATATGTTTGATAATTTGATTAATTCCCTCAGCAGGAAGCGTCACGCCATAAAATGACAATTTAAATTCTGTAGGAGAAATTTTTTCAACTGAATAATTTTTTTTACTTAATTTATTTTCAGTTTCAAAAGTTATCCTACTAAACTTTCCATGTTCCCCAGAACGAACCACTAAGATAGCCAATTGAGTAGATGTTTTTTGAACGGTTTGTTTATTTTGTTTCAGGGAAACAGGTGGAACATTAGTCGATGAGCTAGTCATCTTTGAAGAATCCGTCGCATCTAATTTGGTCATATTTGTTAATTTAGCATTGAAGTCTGACTTAACGGGAGTGACTGACTTAGCTGATTTTATTGATTTAGTTGTATTTTTATCTATAGGGATAATTTTTGCATTTGTATTAGACGCTAACTGTTCTGCTGCTTTCTCAATTGTGTATTGTTTTTGATTATCATTTTGTGAAGATTTAACTTCATTAAACTTAATAGCCTCTATTGGCTCAATTTGTCTTAACTCTTGAACTAAGATATCTGGTTCATTAGATAGTCTATGTGCAACGCAAAATGACTTAGCTAATTGCATTTTATCCAACTTTACTAATGTAAAAAGTAAATTGTGAAGAATGGTTTGATCTCGATATCCTTTAGTATATAAAATATTGAGCTGTTTATAAGCTTCGCTGTATTCTTTATTTAAGATCGATAGCATTGCTAAATTATTAGTAACTTTATTTTCATCATAAAAGTTATCTCTAGCTTCATGAAATGCAAATCTTGCAGCATCATATTGTTTTTTTTTCAGCAATACGATACCTTTTACATTGTATGCTTCACCATTTTTACTATTGATTTCTATTGCCCTATTTAAATATTTTAATGCCGCATCATTGTGACCTAATCTAGATTCAACATGACCGTATAAAATAAGAATACCATCATTTTCGGTATTTTTTATAATAGGATCCAAAACTCTTTTCACAGCATTAAAATCATTAGAAAGATAATAAACTTTAGCAAGTTTATGTCTTGTATCTTCTGTATCTTCACGTTTCAAGCGCTGTTTATACAATTCAATTAAACCACCATAATTTTTTGTTGTTTCGTTAATATAAATTTTTTGTTGTTCATTCATATCATATTTTAATGTACTATTTTGACACCCAACAATAAAAAGTATCACTGAACATACAACCATAAATTTTGGTTCTAATAGCCTACTTGATTTACAGCATCTGGAAAAATAATTCATTATCTCTACATCCTATTAAACGTTGACACAATATTCATAAAAACAGGCCCAGCAATGATCACAAGAACTGGCGCTAGAAAAAATACCATCGTTGGTATAGTCAGCTTAGCAGCAAGCGCAGAAATCTGTTCTTCTATCGTTAACCTCTGCATCTCTCTTATCTCTGCTGATAAATCTAACAGAGCATCATAAATTGAGTTACCATAACTAATACTTCTTTTTAATGTTGCACAAAACATTCTCATTTCTTTGCTAGGCACTTCTCGTTGAATTAGATCAATTGAAAGTTCAATACCATTAACATCCATCATTAAACAAGCTCTTTCTAAAATGGCTGCGATATCTTTATTGATCGGCTTCACTCTTGTACTTAAATATCTAAAACTACTTTCGACTGTCATACCCGATCTAACCATAATCGCCATCATATCAATAACCAAAGGTAAATCTCGTGAAACAATTTTAATCTGTCTTTGTGTTTGTCTTTTAACAAGTATATCCGGAACGATGATGACAAAAATGACAATCAATAACAAAATAATCAATAATACATTTGGATTAATTTCAATAAGTTTGGAGATTTCATTTATCAAATAAAAAATCGAAAATACAATAATAATGGCATAAACTTTCCAGCTATTTTTATCCTGAAAACTTCTTAAAAAGCTTATAGATACACTGTTTTTTGCAACAATTTTTTCAAAAGCAACATTTTTCTCATTCACGCGTTTTTTAGAAGACTTTCTTTCTTGACTTTCATTATTGAGTAGTAAAGCAACCCTTTCTCGATTGCGATAAAGCAAATAGATATTAAACAACTGTCTACAGCCAACAACGATAAGAAAGAACGAGATTGTTATATTTAATAATATATTCATAATTTAAATAATTTTATTAATCCAGTTTTTGATAATTAGAAAACCAATAACAACACTGCCTATAACATAGTAAATAATATAATGACCCCCATCAGTGTTTACTAAAAAGTTATAATTTTCTTTTGAGACAAGCCTGAGTAGTCCAATAAAAAGAAAAGGCATAGCACCTAAAATCCACATGGTCATTCTTAATTCAGCCGTTTTACCATCTCTAGTTTTAGCCATAATTCGATTGTCTGTTAACATTTTACTTAATCGGCTAAAAATCTCTTTTAGTTCGCCACCACTATCAAGATTAACCATTACCGTTAAAACAAAAAAATAATATTCAGGAAAAGGAAGCTGTAGATAAGAATTGATCAATACATTTTCGACGCTATCCCCTACTTCCAATCTATCACTAACCTCTTTCAACGTTTTGCCAACTACTCCTTCAATATTAGCCCCACAAGTTTTGAAGGTTGTAGCAATTGCATAACCAGAAGCAACAAGACCTGTAATAATATTTAATGCTTCTGGAAAATTATTATAAAACTCTGTTTTAAGCCTTTTTTTTCTATAAATACAAATTACTGCTATAGTAAAAATAAGGCTTAAAGGGATTACTACGTAGTTGTCATAACCTACATATTTCTTATTTAAAATAATACCTGCAACTGTTCCTATTAAAATGTAAATTATCGTTCTAGATTTTGATTGTCCCGTCATTAATAGACGAAGATTAAATTTGATCCAAGCGTTAATACCAAAGACAACTTGATCTGAAAAAGATTGTTCTCGACCAGGGACTTGATTTTCAATCAAGTTCGATAATGATATACTTTTAGGTTCAATATTATTGAAAACCTGTAAACGTTCCCTACGACGACGCAATGAAAAAAGGTTCATAAGAGCAGCGAAAATAAGAGCTATCGAAAGTATAATAATCATTATTCAATTCCCATGGCACTAAACATCAGTTTTTCTAAAATATTTGACATTTCATAATATTGAGCACTTTCATAAAGAGCTGAACGTTTAACTAATCCATTACAAACAAATTCGCCTTGAATTTTCCCATGAGGATCCCTTTCGTCATTAACGCGAAATTCAAATACGTCTTGAGTAACAATATTACCCGATTCTAATCCAATAACCTCTGTAATACTCATCACTTTCCGTTGACCATCGGGTAGACGTGAGACTTGGATAATAAAATTTATAGATGAACTAATGTAACGCTTAATTGCAGCAATAGGTAATTCAGACTGAGCCATAATAATCATACTTTCCAAACGCGCTAATGCATCTTTAGCCGTATTAGCATGAAGTGTTGACATTGAACCACTATGACCGGTGTTCATGGCTTGTAGCATTTCAAATGCTTCTTCACCACGACACTCCCCTAAAATAATCCTATCTGGTCTCATACGCAGGGCATTAATTAAGAGATCACGCATGGTTACTTTGCCACGCCCATCTTCACCACCACTTTTAGTTTCCATTCTAACTACATGTTCTTGTTGAAGTCTTAATTCTGCGGCGTCTTCAAGTGTGATGGTACGTTCATGTTCACCAATAAATCCAGAGAGGGCATTAAGCATTGTTGTTTTACCTGACCCCGTTCCACCCGATATAATAATATTCATACGACAACGAGCAGCAATCACTAAAAAATTAGCCATATGTTCGTTCAATGAACCGAATTTAATTAAATCATGAAATGTTCGGTGACCATTACCGAATTTACGAATTGACATTGATGTACCATCAATGGCTATTGGAGGAATAACAACATTAAGACGACTGCCATCAGGCATCCTTGAATCGACTAAAGGGTGCGATTCATCAATATTTTTTCCTACTTTATTTACGAGTCGTCTTGCAATATCTAGTAATTGTCGTTCGCTAATAAAAAATTTATCAGTTTTACTAAGAATTCCGCCTCGCTCAATATAAATACTATCAGGACCATTAACTAAAATATCATTAACCGTTTCATCTTTCATTAAAGAGTCAATTGGTCCATAACCCACGATCTCATCACAGATCATACCGGCTAATACATTTGATTCATCTGCTGTAATATAAGCACTACCTGAATTGATGATATCTCGGATTATAGTTTGTATTTCACGTAAAACTCGGTTAGGTTCTTTTTTAAATTGATCAATTAAATCAAGATCTAGGACTTGAAATACTAAATCACGAACCTTTCCCCACTCGTTAGAAAACTTAAATTGTTCATTAGCCATAGCGTTTTTGTTCGAGCCCCTAACTAACAAAAGCTACTTGCAATATATTGTATCAGCAACTTTTATCTTATAAATTGAAATGATATTAAACTATTCAACATCAATATCTTTTGTATAAAGAAAGAGATACTAGAATAGTAATTAAGCAATGATCCCATTTAACTCAAATGAATCAAATGCTTTCCCTAAAACATCATGAACCGTATAGAATTTTTATCGAAAGTACTAAAAACATTGCTGAAATATTTAAAACAATGATTGTATATATATATTCGCAGTTATATTGCGTTTATTTTTTGGTAAATCCACTTGTAAATTCAGCAACTTCACACAATCAGCTAACTGATAAACATAGTAATTCTTTTTAAATTTACGGTTTCTTTATAATTATTTTACTTTATTATTGTAAACTTTTCACATTATATGCGAAATAGTATAAATTTGCTAGTACTAAATGTAAATTTTATTTAAATTTTTACAAAAATTAAATCGATATAAAACATTAGCTTAATTGTAAAAATAATAGAATCCTTGTTATTTAGTAAAAATAATAGCGATTATATGAAATTTTATTGAAAATTTATTGGGTGGTCATCTGGTTGTTAGGATAATTAAGCTATTTACAATATTAAAATTATTAAGAAATTTAGATATATCTCTAAGTTATTATGAGTTGAAAATAGGCAATGTAAAATGTGAGCTATCAATTAGTAAATTTGAGTATAAATAAATTAAAAGAAATGCAATTTTCACAATAATAAACTTAGGACTTAAGCTTATTATGCTAACCGTTAATAATACTTATTTTATTTTTCGACAGTTTATTTTTCATCTTGAAGCAAGCATAAATTACCTTAAAATAATAAACCACCCCTTATAAAGGCGTGGCTTATATCACTATAACAATAAGTATTGCTAATTAAGAAATGATATTAGACAACTTA
>NZ_JAFNMU010000004.1:0-44841 GCF_026537125.1 Gilliamella sp. B2828 | reverse complement strand
CTAAAAATTCAATATTTAACACTTAGGTTTATTCTTCATTTTAAAGCAAGCATAAATTACTTTAAAATAATAAACCACCCCTTATATAAAGGCGTGGTTTATATCACTATAACAAATATTTATAATTAAGAAATGATATTAGATAATTTACTATTCAATGTATTAAATACATTAGTTAACATATCATGAACTGGTCCACCTGAACTATTAAAAATAACTAAAATCACAGATGAAACACCTGCAGCAACAATTGCATATTCTATTGCAGTTACGCCACGCTCATTTTTGATGAATTTGTTTGCAAAATTTCTTACTTGTGCACGAACCGCTGATAAGTACATCATAATAACTTTCTCCTTAAATATTTACATTTTTTAAAATTATTTTTTCACTTTCTTAACTGAAAGTTTTCACATTATATGCGAATTCATATTAAATTGCCAGCAAGAAATGCAATTTTATTTTAATTTTTTTTATCAATTTAATGAACAATATAATGAATTCAACAAACAAAAAGCGCCTTAAAATCATAAGGTAAACAGGTATCGTCTTAAATAGACATTTGAAGTCTTCTTTAATTATTAAAGTAAAAATAATTTTCTCAATAAACTATTTCGCTAAAACATCATTCGATTGTTTAAATTACATAAGAGGGAAAAAGGAGCGGCAAAGATATAAGCTATAAAATGGCTGACAAATCAATTTTAAAAAACCAAAAATTCAATATATTATACGTAATACTTAGTTTTATCCTTCATCTTAAAGAAAGCATAAATTACCTTAAAATAATAAACCACCCATTTATAAAGGGTGGTTAAATTAATATAATAATTATTGCTTATTGAACAATTATATTTACCAATTTAGATTTCAACTCAAAAAATATATTTTCTAACATATTGTGAACAGCACCATCATCTCGATTAAATATAGTCAAAGCCACCGCCGAAACCCCTGCAGCAACCGCTGCATATTCAATAGCGGTTACACCACGTTCATTTTTGATGAATTTATTTGCAAAATTTCTTACTTGTGCTCGAACTGCTGATAAGTACATCATAATAACTTTCTCCTTAAATATTTACATTTTTTTTAATATTTATTTACTTTATTTGTAAAGTCTTTTGCATTATATGCGCTTTAATATAACTTTACCAGTGCTAATAAAAAAATTACAACAGATATGAGTAATAAATATTTATGAATTAGTTAAAAATAAATTGAAACTAATTTTTTAGTTTGCCAGAGTAACAAGCAGACATCTTTAATGAAATAAAGATGTTAACAAAAATACAGTTAAAATTTTCATATAGTTAAAAGTATAAAAGATACTTACAATTTATTGAATAATGAATAATTTTAAAGAGGAAAATAAAAATGATAAATTAAGATAGTCATATCAATAAATTAAACTTATCTTTTCTAATCGTTATTTCTATCTACTTTAACGTTAAGAAAAGTTATACAAATAAGTATACAAACTTAGATGACAATACTTAATTTATCTTTTAGTTTATTAAATAATTCAGTTAAGGCATTTTTAGCTGGACCATCATCAAAAAAAAGAACTGTAACTATCATTGTAAGTACTGATATTATAATTATGTATTCGATCGTATGCACTCCATGTTCATTTTTTATAAATTTAATTCCACTCAATTTTAGTCGTGTAAGTATTGCTGAGATGTTCATAATAACAATGCTCCATTTATTAACTTACCGTTTATTTTTTCTTTCGCTTTTTAGGTTTTGCAAATTTTATGCTAATTACCGTAAAGTACTTAATAATAATGAATTTAAAATAATAGAAATGATAAAAAAATTTAAGGATACAAAGATATAAAAAACAACAAAATCAGAGATAATTTTTATAGAATAAAAATTTTAAATTTCAATACAACTGATATGACATATATATGTGATATATCAAGATCAGTTTATCAAATTCTGATGAAAAGAAGTTTAACAAGATTTTTGTTATCTAAAAAACGTTTATTCGCAATTTAATATTCTTAGGTGGATAGTTAGAGTAGGAAATACATTCCAAATCTAAATAAGTAACCATTTGAAAATAAATAATTATCCTTTATTATCTACTATGTTGATCCACTTTTTAGATTAACGCTTCATGTTTTTTAATGAAGTGTTTAGGATTTCCATAGACTCAAGTAAAAAATAATTTTATTACTAATTCTCATATCGTTATTTTATGGCACAAAACCATTTACTGACATGCTATTTTATCAATAAAATAAACTTATCCAGTAATATATAGGTCGATGCAAAATAAATGAAAGACAAGTCTATACTATCTTCATTAAAATCAATAATGTTTGAAGTTTTAATTTATTTGAGTTCATTTCATAAAGCCCGTTTTCGTCCAGCTTGAAAAGTATAGAAGAATGATACTATATGAAAGTTTAAACAGATAAACATTATAGACTTTTTCATTCATTATCAATTTTTCAAAACATACTATGTCCTTCTAAACATTCTGTATTAAAGTCTAATAGTGTCAATTTTATTATTAGTACATACTAAAATGAGGTTACAACTTTGCGTTACATGAAACACGTTGATTAAAAGAAACATAATCAGTGTTTCATTATGATTAAATCATCGTAAATAAAGAGAGTTAATGAGTTCAGTAAGATATCGTTCCAAAAGACAAGTTATTATTAAATATAATAAACAAATTTGTATCATTAATTAATGTTTGGAAAATGACTACCATAGTTAACTTTTATCAACTTCTTTAATAAAAAATATCAATAAGTTAACCTATAAAAATAACATTAGAAAAGACTAAATTAGATAATACACACCTTCATACTTAATTTAAAAAACGATGCACTTAAAAATAGGAATTATTTATTTTACATCCAGATATATTTCAGTGTTTTTGCAAAAAAATGAGAGATACAACACACCAATTATCTGGATTCGTAGGCGTTGCTAAAAGTCTATAAATAAACATTTGGAGCGGGAAACGAGGTTCGAACTCGCGACCTCAACCTTGGCAAGGTTGCGCTCTACCAACTGAGCTATTCCCGCTTACTGGAATACTTCGAAAGAAGTGGAAGCATTATACAAAATTTTTTGTATCTGGCAACCACTTTTGACGTTATTTTTTAGTTTTCCAGCTAAGTGATTCAAATACTCCAAAAATAAAAAGACGAAGTGCTTTAAATTTATCCTCTTGTTTCTCTTTATTAGTCATTGTTGATTGTAGCATGTAGGCCTGTAAACCATGAGTTATGGTAAAAGCAGCTAAACCAACATATGCGACAATATTAGCTGGTCTTGGGAAAGGATGAATCAAATTAAATAATAAAAATAACCACATTATGGTGTATAAAAATTTACCAATAAATATAAACATTAATTGTCTTCTCTTATAAAAAGATAACTGCGAACTTGCCCAACAATTTTTTCTCGATGTAATTGCCAACTAGTAGGAATATTACTCATTAGTTCGAGATCTTTTTCTGTTTCAATATAAATATATGCAGATGATTTCAACCAATCATGATCTTCTAGCTGAATAATCGTTTGGGCAACCAGTGATTGATAAAAAGGGGGATCAATAAACACAATATCAAACTGCTTTTTAGCGGGTTGATCAAGCCATGTTAGCGTATTAGTGTGATAAATATCAATTGCATCACAAGCAATAAGCTGTTTATTTTTCTTAAGTAACTGTGCAACTTGTTTATCTTTTTCAAGTAAAATTACATTTTTTGCACCTCTTGATGCTGCTTCAAAGCCTAAAGAGCCACTACCTGAAAAACAATCTAAACAATCACTATCATATATAACTGGCATTAACCAATTATATAAAGTTTCTTTAACTCTATCAGTCGTAGGTCGTAGACCTTGTTTATCGAGCACGGACAATTTACGCCCACGCCATTTTCCACCAATAATTCTTATAGAACCATTCATACTAAATTCCTTACTAGAATAGTTCCTGAGTGTTACCTTGAGAATCGGTCACACTAGTCTCTACTTCTTGAGTTGTATAAGATGTTGGTTCAGTACCTTTAATAAAATATTCAGACAATGTTTTAGAGCCTGATTGAGGTAATAATCCTGTCTTTTGATCAATGGTTACAGATATAACATTGTCCGGTTTTGTATCTTCTTTTATAGGTACATTTTGCAAGGCAACTTTCATATAATCAATCCAAACTGGATTTGCTGTCACTGACCCAGCTTCCGCTCGAATAGTTCGGCCTAAATTGCGCCGATGATCATCAAATCCCATCCATACAGTTGTTACAATATTGCCACCAAAGCCAGAAAACCAAACATCCTTAGATGCATTTGTGGTACCTGTTTTACCTCCCACATCTTTTCGACCTAATACTTTTACTCGCCAGGCTGTACCTTGCCAATCAGCCCCTCCAAATACAATTGATCTTAGTCCATCTTTCATAATAAAAGCTAAGCCACTATTGATCGTATGTGGTGCATATTGTGATGTAACATCTATAGTTTTATTATCTGAATTGATATTTGGTAATACCATAGTATCATCTGATTTAAGATTAGCTTGTTCAGGTTCTTCATTATCTGATTCGTTTATTTCATTCTCAACATTATTTAGTGATATTGGCGTTGACCCTGTATTAATAACCCCATCAGTACAATTTTTACATGCAATCAAAGGTTGATGTTGATAAATAACACCACTACCATTATTTTCCTCAATTTTTTCAATTAAATAAGGTGAAATTAAATATCCACCGTTGACAATCACTGAGTAAGCTCTAGCTACTTGCAAGGGTGTAAATGATGCAGAACCTAAAGCTAATGATTCATTAAGAGAGATATTTTCTTTTGGAAATCCAAATCTTTCTAAATAATTTGCTACATATTTAATACCTACAGCTCGTAGCGCTCTAACCATCATTACATTTTTAGACATCCCTAAACCAATTCTTAAACGTAATGGTCCAGCATAATTTGGTGGAGAATTTTTAGGCCTCCAAGTCGCACTTCCTGTCGAACGAACAATGGGTGCATCATTGAGTAGTGTCGCCATAGTTAAACCTTTTTCCAATGTAGATGTATAGATAAAAGGTTTAATATTTGATCCTAATTGACGAAGAGCTTGAGTAGCACGATTAAATTTACTTAAATAAAAATCATAACCGCCAACAATCGCTTTGATAGCCCCATTGTCTGAATCCAGTGAAACTAACGCAGCGTTGACTGCTGGAATTTGTGCTAACGCCCATTTATCATTTGTTTTCTTAACCCATATGAGTTGCCCTGATTTTAATGTATCAGATACTTTTTTCGGAAAAGCGCCTTGTTGAGTATCACTAATAAATGGACGAGCCCATTTCATATCTTGGAATGATATAACGATTTTAGATTTATCGGTTAAAACTACATTTGCTTCTGAATCAGAAGATTGAATAACAACACCAGGACACATACCACTATAGCAAGTATATTTTTTTAGCGTTATTTGAATTTGTTCATCATTCCACGCCTTTTCGTTATTTTTCCATAATGTTTTTTCAGGACCACGATAACCATGTCTTATATCATAATCAATAATATTTTTTTGTACGGCTTGCTCTGCTGCTATCTGGTCAGTTTTAGATATAGTTGTATAGACTTTATAGCCATCAGTATAAGCATTTTCACCAAATTTATCATACATAAACTGCCTTGCCATTTCTGCAATATATGGAGCTGAAAATTCGATCTGTGGTGAATGATAACTTACATTAATTGGTTTACTAATTGCCTCATTGTATTGTGCTTGAGTAATATACGATTGATCTAACATACGACCTAAAACCCAGTTACGTCTGGTCAGTGCTCGATCAGGATGTGAAATAGGATTATAAGCTGAAGGCGCATTTGGCAAACCAGCTAACAATGCCGCTTCATCGATGGTTAACTGATCTGGAGTTTTACCAAAAAAAGTATAAGATGCGGCGGCAACACCATATGCTCTAGAACCAAAGTTGATCATATTTAAATAAAGTGTCATGATTTCTTCTTTGGTAAGCTCTTTTTCCATACGAATAGCCAAAATAATTTCTCTAGCTTTTCGTGCAATACTTTTTTCTGGTGTTAAGAAAAAGTTTTTTGCAACTTGCTGGGTTATAGTGCTACCCCCTTGCGAAAACCCTTTTTGTTTCAAGCCTATGTACATTGCTCGAACAATACCAATCGGATCGATACCAAAATGCTCATGAAATCTCGCATCTTCGGTTGCAATCACGGCATTAACAACAACTGGTGGGATTTCATTGTATTTTAATGGTGTTCGTCGACGCTCACCAAAGATAGCAATAAGTTCTCCATCTTTGCTCAAAATTTGCAGGGGTGTTTGCAACCTTACATCTTTTAAGGTTGTAACATCAGGCAAGTCTTTTGAATAATAAGTATAACCAGCAATTGCTATGGCTAAAGCACATAGAAAACAGCCGATAAAAAACTTAAGAAAAAATTTTAACGCTTTAATTATTATCACAAATTATTCCTAGCTAAATTTTCAAAGGAAAATGTAAGGGTAACTAAGGCATTTTTGTTACCCCTGTAAATAATTTTACACTTAGTTTTTATTAACATTGATATGATGAATTTAATATCCTTGTTATAAAGAAAATATGTTAATCACTCATAAAAAATTACTGCAATTATGCGTATTATCTCCCATATTTAGCTTAATTTTAAGCAATTTTTACTCCCATCATTTATTAATTGTGTTTTATTTGAACCGAGTTTTTATCATGTGGAGAACTAAATTAACCCTATCCTTACAACAAATCATTATAGTATCAATAATTTATTTAATTCTAGTTATTGAATGCCTATTAAAATTTTCTGATACATTATTAAATAACTACACTTTTATTATCCTATTGTTTTTAATAAATGAATGGTGGCGAAGCATTGGTTGTTGCAAAAAAATCAAAGGAGAATTTGCAGTATTTCATCATATCAATCAGATCTATTGGTTTAAACAACGGTGGTATATAAGACATAATCCCATAATACTCCGTTACATTATTATTTTGAATTTGCAATCACGCAGAACCAATAAACGTCATACACTATTTTTAATGTCAGATAATTTTTCCCCTAGTGACTGGCGTACTTTACGTTATTATCTTTATCAAATTAGGTTGACCTGTTAAATCATATCGTTAGCCTGCAACTTTTTATCAAAAAAAGATCAATGGGATTTTTTTATCCAATATTGATAAGGTTTAGATTCTAGTTGTAATGCAAGTAGTTCATGATCCATATATCTGCAAAAACTCGGTATATCACGAGTAGTGGAAAAATCATCAGCAATCACATAGAGTACTTGTCCTATAGCCAGCTCTCTAATAGCTTTTCGAACCAGCATGATAGGCTCTGGGCAACGTAATCCCAGAGTATCAAGTTTTTTATCAAAAGTTAGAGTCATAAAATATAATTAGATTAATTTATAGTAATAAATTACTTAAATAATGGGGTACGGCATCATCAACATTTGAACCAATTACCTCTAATTGTGGTAGTTTTTGGCGTAAATCTAAACTAGCATTTTGCATAATACAACCTTTTCCTGCCATTTTTAACATTTCAAAATCATTCATGCCATCACCAAAAGCAATACTATCTTTTAGAGCGAAACCAAGTTTTTCAACTACCTTTTTTAGAGCACTGCCTTTTGATACATTTTCAGCCATAATTTCAAGACAATTTAAAGACGAAAAAGTAATGCTGATTTTACTACCATACTTTTTAACAAGCCTATTTTTTAGTTCAGCTAAATGTGGATGTAATGAATCACTACTGGTTGTAAAGTAAATTTTAGCAATATCATCGGTTTCAAAATCAGAAGGATTAAAATATTCATAAGTGAAATCTGTATCTCTATAAAAACTTAAAGAGTATGCATCTTCTTTATTAATCAGCCAATTATCACCACGGTAAACATGAGTATAAACTAATGGATCATTAATGCATTCTTTTGCGACTTCACATGCTAAAGTTGGCTCAAGACTTTGGCTAAAAATTAAATTGCCTGAGCTATCATGCACTCTAGCACCATTAGAAGTAATCATAAAAGCATCAATTTCCATATTTTCTCGCATTTGTGCTACATCAATATGATGTCGCCCTGTGGCAAAAACAAAATGGATATTTTTTTTTCGCAAAGCTTGAAGAACTTGTTTAGTATAAGGTGATAAGCTATGCTCAGGAGTTAATAAAGTGCCATCTAAATCGGAAGCTACAACACGAAACATAATATTCTCTACTTTTATAATAATTTGTAATGATGATGACTAAAAAAACTAAACATTGAAACAACAAATTCCGTTTCAAAGTAAACCATATAATCATAAACTCTGTATGATACAACTCTGATAGCATTTACTCAACTAATTGTGGTGTGATAAAAATAACAAGTTCTTTTTTCTGCTGTTTTTTACCTTTATATTTGAACAAGTGACCTATAATCGGAAGCTCGCTCACGCTTGGAACATTTCGTTTAATATTATCGCTAGTTTGTTGAAAAATACCACCCAAAACAAGAGTCTCGCCATTATTGACTATCACTTGGGTTTTAATTTCTTGGGTGTCAATAGCCAATGCTTCTCCTCCTTCGCTACGTTTAATTGCGCGACCTGCGGTGTTTTGAGTAATAAATAAATCTAAAAGCATTTGATTTTCAGATAGTATTTTAGGCGTCACCTCTAATCCTAAAACCGCTTGCTTAAACTCAATCGATGTTGCTCCATTACTACCATTTGAGACTTCGTAAGGAATTTCCGTGCCTTGCTTTATTGACGCCATATTCTGGTTAGATGTTAATAAATTAGGACTGGCGATAATTTCAACTTGATTTTCAGACTCTAATGCTGATAGTTCTAAATTAAGCAAACTACCCGAAATTTTAGCTAAATTAAAACCTATGGTTGATGTGGAGTTAGTAATACCTAACCCTACATCAAACTTACCTAATAATTGCGATGATCGTCCTAAATAGCCCCATTTAATACCCAATTCGTTCAAACCTTCATTACTCATTGTTACAATATGAGCGGATATATGTACTTGTGGCATTGGTTTATCAATGGACTTAATCAAGTTGTTAATTGCTTTAAACTGCTTTGGCAAATCCATAATAATTAGTGAATTGGTTCGTTTATCCATGATAACTTTGCCTCGTTCAGATAATAATCCATTCTGTAATATGGTTTCATTTAAAGTTGTAAGATCAGCATGTTTAATTACGATAGACAAAGATTCCAATGGTTGTTTTTGCTCTTGTTGCTTTAATTCTGATTGCCGTTTTTGTTCTAAAATTTCGGGATCGATAGCTTTGGAAATAAATAAAATATTATCATCCATTGTAGCTTGTAAATTGGCCGAATCTAAAATAATACTTAATGCTTTTTGCCAATCTATGTTTTGCAGTTTAATCGTCTGTTTTATTGATAAATTTTCACCCATAATAAGATTCATTTGTTTACTATCAGCTAAAGATTGCAAAATAATAGCAATATCTGTTTGATAAAAATTCAATGAAATCAATTCATTATTGTAAAGCTCAGGGTTAGAAGATAAATTAAAATGTAATTGATTTTCGTTAGCACTAACCGTACATATCATGATAATCAGAGAGATGAAAAAGCTTGTTGTTACATTCAATAATAGATGTTGACATTGCTGGAACAATTGTCGTTTTTTTGTCTGTATATCTTTAAGATTCATTTAATGACATCATCCATTCGATAGTTTCATTACAATAATCTGTCAAATTTGCTTGCCACACAATTTTATGGTTTTGCCAAGATTGAACAAACCAGGGAAATAATACGTGAGACGGAACCTCATGATTTATGGCTAGCCAATGATTCTCTGAATAAAGCCAAATTTGCGGGTAATAATGGCTCTTTTGTTTAATAAAGCCTTTAAATCGCCAAGCTTGTATCTGTTTTAATAATATCTCTTTTTGTTCGTTACATGATATCTGCGTTGGTTTAACAAATGGATCCCGATTAAAATTTAATTCAGCAATGGCATTAAAACAATGAGTAATCACTAATAAACTAATTATAGATAAGTTTGACTTCATTCCATTTTCCTTTTAAATAATAAGGTAAATATAATTTGTAAATAAGATTCCTGTTTAATCATCTTTAAATCTCGAAAATTCAAATAATAATAATCTTTATTCAGCTCTGAGATTAAATTCATAAAATCAATAAATTCACCGTTTAGTTCAATATCCCAATTAATTGTTTCCTCGGTTTGATAATGTTTGAAGGCATTTAATACTAAATGATTTCGTTCAATATATTGAGCAAATTCACTTTGATTGATCATAGTCAATGAACTGTTTTGCCCAAATCGATAAAGCATAAGCCTTGATTGTAACGATACTATTTGTAATTGTTTTTGTTGATATAATTTTTGTTGCTCTTCTGATTGGTTACTTATATCGTGAATAAATAACAGATAACCGGTAATAAAAGTAACCAAAAGTAACAAAATACAGATTAAATATTGTTGCCAAAGTGGGCGATTGTAAAAATCACTATTCATTTAGGTCAATATCCATTTCAAAAGACAAACTGCTTTTATTATTAGCAATCATTTTAATTTGGCTTTTACTGACGTTTTTATGTTGTAAAAGATTTAAGTTAAAATTAGTGAGTTCAATATAGTTAAAACTATGCCCTCTTATTGTTATGTTATCGAGTTCATAATTGAACGAAGTTAACCAAATATTTGAAGGTAATTGTAATGAAATTAAGATTAATGATTGATGGATTTGTCTTTGACTTATTGAGGGATTAGGCAAATAATTCAATAATTGCTCATTTAACTTTTGCTCAATAAGTTGTAAATGTGTAACATTGGTTTTATAGCGGGTTAATTTTGTATGGGCTTGCCGCCACATATAACAAAATAAACAACTCATGACGCCAATCAAACATACAATTACAATTGATAAATACAATTTTTGCTTTTTATATTGGCTTTGTCTCCATGGTAAAAAATTGAATTTTTTATTATCAATTGTGTAACCAATAAAATTTATTACACATTCATTTTCCTTAAATAATCCAATCCAGCTATTAACATAATCTCGCTCACAAATTGCAACCATAATTTGGTTCTGGTTCTGTTTATCAGCCAAAAAAATAAAATCATAAAAGACATGTTTAGCTGACACTCCAAATAATTTATAGATCGAAGCCTCAATATACAAAGCAATTTCGTTAATTTGCAATTTAACATCAGGTCTTGTTAACTTGGTTAATTGAATATAGGTATCAGAAAGGTTTATTTCATATTTTGTATATTTAGGTAATTTTGCTTGTAGTTGACTAACTAAAATATCAATATCATTGAAATTTTGATAATGATATTCAATTAAATTGCCGTAACGGGAAAACGCTAATCGCCCATTAGATTGATTTATCTTATATCTTATAATATTGGATTCGACATGAATTACGACCTGACATTTATCTAATATTTTCATTGATTGACTGACCATAAAAATAATTTCATCCATAAATCATAGTCACATTAAGCAATATGAATACGAATAAAAGGAGTTTTTGTGATACATTATCCAAAAAACGTTTAAAATTAAATCGAACAAAGCTAATTTTGCAGAAAATTAAAAAAAAAGGTTGACTGAAATAAGGCGTGCCTTATAATGCACATCCACACGGTAAGGGTGATTAGCTCAGTTGGGAGAGCACCTCCCTTACAAGGAGGGGGTCACTGGTTCGAACCCGGTATCACCCACCAATCTTTACCGTGACGTTTTAGAAATAAAACACTTGGGGTGATTAGCTCAGTTGGGAGAGCACCTCCCTTACAAGGAGGGGGTCACTGGTTCGAACCCGGTATCACCCACCACTTTTGTCAGTTTTCTATATGGGTTGTTAGCTCAGTCGGTAGAGCAGCGGACTTTTAATCCGTTTGTCGAGCGTTCGAATCGCTCACGACCCACCACTTTTTTATCTTTCTTTTTTCAGATTTTATTCAATAAGTCAGTATATTGATCTATAAAAGTACAAGCATTTAACTAATTTGCTTGGAATAAATCTGATTAACATTAAGTGTCTGCACTGAAATCATAAAAAATACGATGTTTTTAATTATAAGGATCCGAACCCATCTATCATTTTTCTATTTTAAAATAAATATTAACAATGATTAATTAATCGCTAATATGTTTGGATTTGATGAATTAATATTCAACTATTTTTAATCAACGCGAATATTGCCCAAAAGGTTAAGTACACGTTATATCAAACAGTCAAACTTACATCTTTTCTACAAAAGTATTGTTTAAAATCAATTCTATTTAATCAGCGTATCTACAATATTAAATATTTTATTGTTCACTTATAATCTTGACTTTTTCAATCAACAATAAATCAACTAACGATCTAAAGAGATATCATGTAAAATGTATCAATATCAAAAGGATATGATTAAGGAAATAATATGAAAAAGTTAGTGTTATTGGGATTGATTATGATCAATTTGTTGACTGCTTGTAGTTCTAATTCTAATTATAATGAAGTTGAAACTTATAACAATAAAGAAGTGTTATACAAAAAAGCAGTTATATTACAGGATGCTGCTGCACAATTTGCATTAGGTGCGAATTACTATTTTGGACAAAATGGTTATACGAAAGATTATGACCAAGCTAAAAAATGGTTTGAAGCATCAGCCAAACAGGGATATACATCATCTCAATATAATTTAGGTCTTATGTATAATAAGGGAGAAGGAGTAAAACGTGATTATAAAAAAGCAATAATGTACTATGAACAAGCCGCACAGGCTAACTTTATAAGAGCGCAAAATAATTTAGGCTTAATATATTATGAAGGTAAAGCTGTTCCACAAGATTTAGATAAAGCGAAACTGTGGTTTGAAAAAGCAGCCAATCAAGGACATCTAAAATCTCAAGCTGCATTAGCGAGCATATATTTATTAAATGATAAAAACTATCCTAAAGGATTGGAATTACTTAAAAAAGGACTAAAAGCCAATAACCCTCAAGCACAATTATTAATGGGTGTGTTGTATGATAATGGAACAGCAGTATCAAAAGATAAAAATAAAGCAAAAAAATATTATAGTTTAGCTTGCAAAAACGGGTTACAAAAAGCGTGTGAACTTTCCAAAAATATTCATTGATAATTGAATGCAGTTCATTAGCTTTCTTAATCAATTAATAAGCTGAAGGTAATGATAACAATATTATTGCCATCACCAAGATAGCAATAATATTAAGCAAGATGAATTAACGGGTCAATCCATATCCTAATGGATACAAAAATTTCATGTCATTTGGTAAATCAGAAGATTGTTTAATTACACTTTCCATTGAATCTGGTAAAGCAAATGGCATTTTAGCGATATATGGTTTATCCGCCAATAAACGTTCAAACAATACTTCATCATTTACACCAAAATTAGCCACAACTGCACTAGCGTATTGTTTTATAGGGGTGAGAACAGCAGGTCGATCTAAATAAATTGTTACAATAACCGGATGTTTTTTACTTGCCTTGGCGATAAATTCAATATTTTTATCATTTGCAGAAAATGCAAGTGAACCTTCATGATGTCTTAAACCAAAAAAGTAATTTTTATGATTCTGTTCAAAGGGAGCATCAATACGTGCAACCACTACATTCGCATCATCAATATCATCAACAATAGTTACTTGATTTTTTAATTGATTTTTTGTTTCTGTTACAAAACCATGCAAGTAAACTTTCTTATTAGTATCTAGTGGTAAGGTTTGTTGTTTATTTTCAAGTAACACCATTGAGTTGAATTGTGCTTTATTCGCAATTTGTTGAAAATTTTGATTACCAACAAATTTGCTTGCTTCATTAGGATCAATAAAAGGTGTTTCAAATTGGCCTAAAGCAAATTTTTGCGTTAAAATTGCCAATACTGCACTGTCTATCAGCTTCTCATCCAATTTATTATTTTTAACTGCAGAGACAATAGTTGAACTATTGCTTACCCCTCCAAATTGTTGAACACCAGCTAGGATCGCTTTAATAAAACGCTCTTCCACTGTTAAATTCTCAACTCCCCAGGGCATCCCTTCAGCTTTAGGTGCAACTCCTTGAGGCGTACCATTAATACAAACGTCATTACAGTCTTTAGTAATATTCCAATCACTCATGATGACACCTTTAAATTTATAGGTATCACGCAGTAAATCTTTTAATAAATATTTATTAAAACCTGCACCAACAGGATCGATTCTATGATTATTTATTTGCGCATTTTTCAATATGGAGTATGTTGGCATTATGGCTGCGACATTCACCTCGAATGCTCCAGTGAATGGGATAATATGTTTTTTTAAACTATCCTTTTCCGTAAATAGTGCATATTTTCCATAAAAGCTATGACTATCAAACCCTTCTTCAGCCGCACCATAACCAACCCAATGTTTAACAACGGCAGAAACGCTTTGTGAATTTAATCCCTCTTTTCCATTTTGCATACCGGAGATATAACCACGTACCATTTTTTTACTCAATTCAGGATTTTCACCAAAAGTGCCTTCAAAACGTGCCCAACGTGGTTCAGTACCTAAATCGGCCATTGGGGATAATGCTTGAGTTATCCCTAAAGATCGATATTCTTGACGAATAATATCCCCATATTTATTAATGTCTTTTTCACTACCAATTGCAGCCATTCCTAATGTTCCTGGCCATTGGCTAAAACCATTTTTAGTAGTTTTTTCATTACCATAATAAAAAGTATTTCGTGGATCAACACTGATAGTCAAAGGTATAGATAAACGTGATGATTCTGCAATTTTTTGCAACTGATTATTTTGCTGAGCAAAATCTTCTGGACTAACTTCTAATCGAGTGATTAAACTATTTACTTTATCATTCAGTATCAGGTTCTTGAGTTCTTCTAAATTATATTTATCACCATGACCAAGTTCATCTTCTAAACTTCGAGCATTACCATGCATCATCATACCAGCCTTTTCTTCAAGCGTCATTCTAGCTAGTAAATCCTTTGCGCGCTGTTCTGGTGTCAAACGCCAATCTTCATAAGGAGTGAGCTTGCCATCTTTATCCATATCTTTAAATTGAAAATTTTCAACAGTGATAGTTTTTAATTCTTGACTTTCAATTTTAACCTGCTGAATTGCCCATAATGGATTGAATACTAGTACAGAGCTAATTAACAATGCTAGCTTCAATGTTTTACATTTCATATTACACTCCTTGGATAACTTATGATATTTAAGCTGATTTTTGTGCGCTTAAAACAACAAAACCTAAACGCTTTGCTCCCCCAAATGCTTAGGTTTGTTTATATACTCTCTTGTTAAGCTGCACAGTAACGATCCGAAATATGCTCAATAAACTAGCATTAATAATAGAAAGAAGAAATCAACGATTGAGGTTAATTGAAACAATTGTGATAATAATCACAGTTTTTTGTTATTACTTCAACAAAATAGTGATTTTACATATCTATTTAATATACCTAAAAAAGTTTACTTATCAAAAAGGAAGGTGAAGAGAATTTAAACTCATCGGAACAAAAATAAAATAAGGCGCAATATGATTTAGCTTATATTCTATCTAACTGAAATTGCACCTAGAATGAAAACTGACCTAACTATTACAATACACATGGAAAATTAAACGATACGCAATATAAAACATGATTACACCAACTAAACAATCCAAAATCACCCACATTCTTTTATGTTTAAATAATGAAGTAAGTAATCTAGCACCATAACCAATACTAAAAAACCAGATAAATGAAACACACGCAGCACCAATTAGAAAAGCAATTTTTTGTTCACTGCTTAACGTTCCAGCAATACCGCCAACAATCACTACAGTATCTAAATATACATGTGGATTAAGTAAAGTAACGGCTAACGTTGCCAATATTACTTTGATAAAACTGCTTTTATTAGAGTCTTGTGATTGGAGTTGTATACTACTTGTTCCCTTAATTGCACTTTTAAACGCCCCAAAACCATACCAAATTAAAAAAAGTGCACCTAATATTGCTAATACATTCGTGATTAAGGGATTACTACTAATAAATGTGCCTACTCCTAGGATTCCAATTGACATCAATACAAAATCACAAATAAAACAGATCCCCGATACATAAAATATATGATTTCGTAATAAACCTTGTTTGAGAACAAATAAGTTTTGTGCACCGATGGCAATAATTAAACTGGCTGAAATTAATGCCCCTCTTAATATTTCTGATATCATTTTGTTAAAATATTGAGTTAAAATGGACAAGCATTATCGTATAATAAATATGATTGATCAATAGTTCAAAATATTTCAATGAGATAATTAATATTTCTCTTTTTTAAACCAAATTAATTGGGCTTTATTTTTATTAAAATAAAGAATTATCAAACCAACTGCTAACCAAACAATACCTACAATTTTTGCGTAATTATCAATGTGTAATAGTACTGGCAAAAGTACAAGGATACCGACAATAGGTATCAAAACATCCAAAATCCATGAAAGCCCTCCTTTGGAAGCTTTTTTGAATCTAAAATAACCAATGACTGAAGTGTGTAACATAATAAATGCTGTTAAGGCTCCAATATCAACAAATGAGACTAGAATCTGCAATCCTTTAGCACTATTAGCGGCTATAATTACTAAGCATAAATTAAATAGAGCTGCAAATAAGATTGCCATTATCGGAACACCACTTTTCTGACTTATTTTTGCAAAAAATAAGGGTAAACGCTTATCGCGTCCCATGCTGAATAAAAGACGGCTTGCAGCAGCCTGTCCAACCATTGCAGCAAATGAAGCTCCTACAGCTTTCATTAAACTTAATGACCATCCTAACCATAAATTAATTTCTTGATTGACAATATTATAATAAGCTTTGCCTTGTAATTTGGGATGACTACGTAAATATTCAGCATCATAAGGAGAAAGTAAGGATACAACGTAAATCTGTATTACAAATAGACAACCAGCTAAAATTAAACAACTAATAATAGCCTTACTAACTAAATTGCGTTGACCACTATTCTCTTCTGAGAAAGTGGCAATAGCGTCAAATCCCAAATAAGATAAAACAGCAATAGATACGGCACTAAACAGATGACTCCAAGTAAATGCAGACCCACCAATGAAAGGTTTTAACCATTCTCGGCTAAGATCACTTGTTACTATGATCCAAATACCAACAAATAACACCGCAAGCAGTACTACGATTTCAAGCAATAAAATCAGTAAGGTAATTTTGGCTGATTTTTTAACCCCAATTAAATTTAATGTGGTAGTTAATACTAGCGCTAAACAAGTCCATATCCATACGGGCACTTCTGGTATCAAAGCATTAAGCGATATACCACTAAATAAGTAAGCAACGGCTGGGATAAACATATAATCAAGAAGTAACAACCAACCAACTAAAAAACCTACATTTTGATGAATGCCTAGAGAACAATAAGCATAAACGGCTCCCGCATGAGGTAAAGCATTCGCCATTCTAGCATATGAATAAGCGGTAAATGCCATCACTAAAGTGGCAACAATATAAACTGAAGCAATGGCACCATCACTCACCGCATCTAAAACACCAAATAATCCTACTGGTGCCGCTGGACCAATAAAAAGCAATCCCAAAATAACCATATCTCGAAATTGCATATTTTTACTTAGCTGTTGCATAATCATTCCTTTGTAACAATCTATCAATAGGATAAAATGTTAAATGATTACTGTTAAACTCACTAAGATCAGCTAGTTATTAAATTATAATTTTTTGTTATAAGAAAAGGGTTATTCATGTGCTCTTATTTCATAAGTATATGACATTTTTGCTGTTTTACCTAACATAATAGAGGCACTGCAATATTTTTCGGAAGCAAGTTTTATCGCATATTCAATGGTTTCGTTATCTACCTTAACACCAGTAATTACAATATGAAAATTAATTTTGGTATACACTTTTGGTGAAGATTCTGCTTGAGCTTTATCAATTTCAATCCAAAGATCCCGCACATCCTTTTTTTTATTTTTTAATATAGCAATAATATCATAAGCCATACATCCAGCAGCACCATGCAATAAAAGTTCCATAGGGCGGGGACCACGATTACGTCCGCCATGCTCAATCCCACCATCCATCACTAACGAATGACCACTTGCGGTCTCGCCTAAAAAACCAAAATCATCAATCCACTTTAAACGATCTTTCATTATTCACTCCTTTCAATTTAAATTTATTTTAAAACTTTTTAAATTTAAGTTAGATAACATAAGCTTTTTTGAAACATTCTGTCATCTTTTGCTTATTATTTTATTAACCTATTGAAAAAAAAGGTTTAACTATATTACTAATAGAATTATTGATACATATTTTAAACAACTCGGATAGAATAACCAAATTATTTGCAACAAGAATGAAAATGATGACTATCATTGAGCTAGCAATGATTATCATCTAAATATTAAATAGACAGTTTGATGGCTTTATTTCACCTTAAAGATAAATATGCAATTGTTAAGTTTGTTATCTTTCTTATTATCAGAGCTAGGAATGATTGGCTTGCAAGAGTATTTAGCATTGGTAGGAGGAATCATTGATTATACTTGCATTCATTTTAATCTCGAGCATTTCAATTTTGGTAACCATTATAAGTAGCATATCGCTATAGCTTTATTATATTTCTGTAATCCTAAGCCTAATTACCATACCGATATAATATATGCAGTAGTTATAATATTTGATTACAGGGAAGTTTAGTGAGTCTCAACCAGTATATAAAAACAATAAATAGATTTGTTAAAATTATTTAGGAGTCTATACCGTTTCAATTCAAAACTAAAAAATAGATCGCAATTGCGACCTTTTAATTAAATGATGAAACACGTTATGGTCTTATCGTGCCTCTTTCACTGCTAAACCTAATTGCCATACTGCCATAGCATAATGCGTACTGTGGTTATAACGTGTGATGACATAGAAGTTTGACAAACCATACCAATATTGATAACTATCGCCCATATCCAACCGTAATAAACTGACCTTATTATGACCATCTAATGAACTTTTCGGCTTCAGTCCTAATTTAGCTAATGCTGCAACAGAATATTTTGTACTAAATCCAGTATCAAGTGATGGCGCTTGCCCTTCGGCAATAACTGCTACTTTTCTACCACGTTGCCAACCATGTGCTTTAAAATAGTTAGCCACACTACCAATTGCATCAACAGGATCCCACAGATCAATGTGGCCATCATTGTTAAAATCGATAGCGTGATTTCTGAACGCTGATGGCATAAATTGACCATATCCCATTGCTCCAGCAAACGATCCAGTTAGGTCAAATGGGTCAACACTCTCATCACGGCACATAACTAAGAAATGTTCTAATTCACCTAAAAAATATTGTGATCGTCTTGGATAATAAAAAGCCAGCGTTGAAAGTGCATCAATGATTTTGGTTTTACCCATCACTCGTCCCCAACCAGTTTCAACGCCAATGATGCCCACAATTATTTCAGGTGGTACACCATATTTGTTATATGCTTGTTGTAACTCTTTTTCGTAAATATTCCAAAATTCTACGCCACGAGGTAAATTACTCGGCGTGATGAATTTGTTTTTGTAACGGATCCATGCACCATTAGGCCCTGTAGAAGGGCTCAATTTTGGTGCCTGCTTATCCATTAAATTAATTACCCAGTCAAGTTTGTTAGTTTGTGAAAGCACTTCGCGTAATTGCTTACGATTAAAACCATATTTGTTGACCATTCTCGTAATAAAATTTTCTTGATCAATTGCCAATAGTTCATTGTTGGTTTTTGGCGCATTATGTTCTTTTTCTAAATAGACACCACCTTCGACGCTAGGATGTCCGCGATGTTCTTGCATTGGCGATATTGAAGATTTCTCACTACTACAAGCTGCAAGCAACAATACTATATTAACTAGAATAATGATTCGCTGCATATAAAACCTATATTTTATGTAATTAAAAAATCGACGACATCTTAAATTACTTATTGTTTTTCAACAATATTTGGACAATATTTCCCTTCAGAAATTTGTTTGATATTATTTAAAGTTGTCTCCGAAATATTCAACAACGCTTCTTGAGTTAAAAAAGCCTGATGTCCAGTAAAAATAACGTTATGACATGAGGATAATCGTCGAAATACGTCATCTAAAATGACATCATTTGATTTATCTTCAAAAAATAGGTCTCGTTCGTTTTCATAGACATCCATACCTAAAGCACCAATTTTGGTTTGTTTTAATGCATCAATTGCAGCTGTAGCATCTAATAATGCCCCTCGACTGGTATTGATAATCATGACGCCATCTTTCATTTTTTGGAAAGATTCTTTATTTAATAAATGATAGTTTTCAGGTGTCATTGGGCAATGTAAAGTGATGACATCAGATTTAGCATAAAGCTCATCTAATTCGACATATTGTGCACCGAGTTCGACAACCATTTCGTTGGGATATGGGTCATAAGCTAATATATGCATTCCAAAACCTTTTAAGATACGAATCACTGCTTGACCAATTTTACCCGTTCCAATAACGCCTGCAATGCGATTGTGCATATTAAAACCTGTTAATCCATCTAAAGAAAAATTAGCATCGCGTGTGCGTTGATAAGCCTTATGAGTACGACGATTAAGAGTCATCATCAACGCAACTGCATGTTCAGCGACGGCTTCAGGAGAATAAGCAGGGACCCGTACAACGGTAATACCTAATTTTTTAGCTTCAGCAAGATCAACATTATCAAATCCCGCGCAGCGTAATGCTAATATTTTTATGCCATATTCAGCCAATTTGTGTAAAACTTTTTTATCAACTTCGTCATTTACAAATACACAAACTGCATCATAGCCTTGCGCAGTAACGACTGTCTTTTGGCTCAGTTTGTGTTCATAATATTCGATATCGAAACCAAATTTTTTATTAGTGATTTCAAGATGTTCTTTGTCATAATGTTTACTACTGAAAACAGCAATTTTTTTTGGATTTTTCATATTATTACATTCCTCTGAAAGGTGATTAGTTAATCTGTTAATCGGTAGTTTGGTTTATACTTGATTAATAACAGCGTTTTGAAGCATTTTCTTGAATACTTCAAATAAGTGAAGTTTTTATTTCAAGACATCCATTGTCACAGTTTTTCAATTTAGAATCCAGTTTGAAATAATTTGTTTTATCTTGGTTTACAGAATTATTTTTTATAGTTGTATGCTATGATAACATTTTGTAAAAAAACTAACCAATAAAGTTAAATAATGTCTAATGAGCAAAATTCACTTGTAAAAACAATTTTTACCGAAAAGATGCTGATATGTATTTTTACTGGATTTGCATCGGGTTTACCTTTTTATTTATTGTTGCAATTATTACCTGCTTGGCTACAAAGCGAAGGTATCAATATCAAAACGATTGGTGCGTTTTCGTTAACACAATTTCCTTATATTTTGAAATTTGTGTGGGCGCCATTTATGGACAATATCTCGCTTTTCAATATGGGGAGAAGACGAGGATGGATGCTTGCCTCACAAATATTGTTAGTTTTATTTATCATAATTTTAGGTTTTTTTTCACCTACACTACACATTTGGGTAATTGCTTCTATCTGCTTCATTATTGCTCTTTTTTCAGCAACCCAAGATATTGCCCTTGACGCCTTTAAGCGAGAATTATTATCAGATAATGAACAGGGACTTGGCAACAGTATTCATACTAATGCTTATCGTGTTTCGGGTCTAGTGCCTGGTTCACTATCCTTGATTCTGTCCAACTATCTTCCTTGGAACAGTGTTTTTATTATCACTGGGCTTTTTATGTTGCCAGCAATTGTTATGACATTGAAAGTAAAAGAACCCATTAATCAAGTCCCCACAATACATAGCATCGAAGATATCATAATTAAGCCATTTAGTGAATTCATCAATCGTCAAGGTATAAAAAGTGCACTCACGATTTTAGCTTTTATTTTCCTTTATAAATTGGGCGATAGTATGGCAACCTCACTTGCAACTCCTTTTTATTTACAAATGGGTTTTAGCCGTTTAGATATTGGTTGGATTGCTAAAAATGCATCTTTATGGCCAAGTGTATTTGGTGCATTAATGGGCGGAATATTGATGATAAAAATAGGTACTAATCGCGCTCTTTGGTTATTTGGTATTGTGCAAGTTATATCTATTTTAGGATTTGCATGGTTATCTATTGAAGGTCCATTTACTGAAATCACCTACAAAGCTAAATTTTTATTAGCTTTGGTGATTAGCTTTGAAGCGTTAGGCGTTGGGTTAGGATCAGCGGCCTTTGTAGCCTTCATAGCCCAAACGACAAATCCTCTTTATACAGCAACACAATTTGCTTTATTTACAAGCATTGCTTCTATTCCTAGAACATTACTTAATGCCACCACAGGTATTATGGTTAATTATTTAGGATGGACAACCTACTTTAGCTTATGTACGATTCTTGCTATACCAGGTATGTTACTATTATTAAAAGTTGCCCCATGGAATACAAAAAAATAGGAGAGAACATGGATAAATTAACACAAGCCTTATATTTTCGACATGCATGTAAAAAATTTGATGAAACAAAAAAGATTGATTCAGCTGAAATTGAATATATTTTAGATGCAGGTCGCTTATCACCTTCTGCGTTTGGCATTGAACCTTGGCATTTTGTAGTGATTGACAGCCCTAAAATCAAAAGTGAATTATATGAGGTTTGTTACAATCAAGAGCAAGTCACCAGTTGCTCACATTATGTGATTGTACTTTATCGTAAGTCTAACTGTTTTTCGGTACAAAGTGAGTATTTTCGTAACGCTGTTGCCCGAACCTTACCTAACCCTAATGATCAAAATAGTATAGATATAACGTGCCAATCGATCATCAACTTTTATGAAAAAGGTCTAGCTAGTGGCTTAACGCTGAATCATTCGTTAGAAATGCAAGCTTACCTTGCTTGTGCCAATATGCTTACAGCAGCCGCCTATCATAATATTGATTCTTGTGCAATTGGTGGATTTCAACATGATGGAATTATTAAAATTTTAGAAAATCGTATACCTTCATTTAATGGTGAAAATTTTGGTGTAGGGCTATGTTTAGCATTTGGTTATCGAATCAATGAACCAACACCTAAAATACGCTGGCCACTTAAAGATATTACGACTTATCTATCAGAATAATTTTAAAACGTCTGTTGCTTTATGTCTCAAAAATATAAAGCAACGATAATAATTAGATATTTCTTAATTAATTGCTAGCACACTAACATCGTTTGCAACATAGTCTCCTCTGAACTACATGCCCAAGATAAAGTTTCTCATTTACAAACCATTGAGCTTTTATTATTGATCGTTTTATATTTCTTGATGTAATTTATTTATTAAATATCGACTAAAAATGAACGAATAATAAAAAAGATAATCTTTGCAAAATATTTAAATCAATCTTATCGTCTTTACCTATCACTGTAATAATCAATTTTTTTGCACGATAAAGATTGATAATGTTAGACTTTTCAATTATAACTTAAGCAAGTTCTGCTTTTCACAGCCAGAACATAAATAAGGATTAAAAGATGAAAACTAAACATGCACGTTTACTAATACTTGGTTCTGGTCCTGCTGGTTACACTGCAGCTGTTTATGCCGCTCGAGCTAATCTTTCACCAGTATTAATAACGGGAATACAACAAGGTGGTCAACTGACAACTACAACTGAAATTGAAAATTGGCCTGCTGGTGCGCCGGAATTAACTGGGCCTGATTTAATGGTCAAAATGAGAGAGCATGCAGAAAGATTCAATACTGAAATTATTTTAGATCATATCGATCGAGTCGATTTTAGTAGCAAACCTTATAAACTCTATGGCAGCGAAACAGAGTACAGTTGCGATGCATTAATTATTGCTACTGGTGCCTCCGCTCAATATCTTGGCTTACCTTCAGAAGAGGCCTTTAAAAGTAAAGGTGTATCGGCGTGTGCAACTTGTGATGGTTTTTTTTATCGCAATCAAAAAGTTGCCGTAGTTGGAGGCGGTAATACTGCTGTAGAAGAGACGCTTTATTTAGCCAATATTGCCAGTGAAGTACATTTAATACACCGCCGCGATAGCTTTAGAGCAGAAAAAATCTTAATGACTCGTTTGGCTGAAAAAATACAAGAAGGTAAAGTGATTTTGCATACTCATCAAACTGTTGATGAAATATTAGGAGATAATATGGGCGTTACAGGAGTCAGGCTTCGTAGCACTCAACATCCTAATTTAACTGATGATCTTTCTGTTATGGGCGTATTTATTGCTATTGGTCATAAACCCAATACCACTATTTTCGAAGGTCAACTTGAGCTAGAGGGTGGTTACATTAAAGTTCAATCTGGTACGCATGGGAATGCAACCCAAACCAGTATCGAAGGGATTTTTGCCGCAGGAGATGTTATGGATCATATTTATCGCCAAGCGATCACTTCAGCTGGAACTGGATGTATGGCTGCATTAGATGCCGAACATTATTTGGATAATTTAAAATAAACTAAATATATCATCATGTCATTAGATAAAAAACGTCAAACTTATCTACTTGGCTGGTTGAAACAGCATGCAAAAATGCATAAAGCAGATTTGCATGCTTCTGCTTTAACTGGTTTTGCATTGACTTTATTAGTCATTTTGCAAGCTGCTCTCATAGCAATCATTTTACAAAAACTGATTATTGAGCGACAACATTTTGCCAAAATCCTACCTTACTTTGGTTCGCTTATAGTTATTTTATTAGGTCGAGCATTATTAATTTATGTACGCGAAAAGATTAACTTCGCACTAGGAAAAAAAGTACGAAAGCATATTCGCAATAAAGTAATTAATCGACTTGAAGCTTATGGTCCTGCCTATTTAAATCAGAATACTACTGGCGCTTGGAGTACGCTGCTCATTGAGCAAATAGAAAATCTGCACGATTTTTTTGCTCGTTATCTGCCACAAATGCGTTTAGTCGGTATTGTACCAATTTCAATTTGTATCGCTATTTTTCCATTTAACTGGGCAGCAGCCGCTATTTTATTATGTACAGCCCCACTGATTCCTATCTTTATGATTTTAGTAGGTATGGGTGCTGCAGATATCAACCGACGCCATTTTAAAGCATTGGCATATTTGAGCGGTCATTTTTTGGATCGTTTAAAAGGACTTAATACTATTCGTCTATTTAATCAAGGAGAGAAGCAAATTAAGGAAATTGCCCAAGCATCAGAAGACTTTCGCATTAAAACCATGCAAGTGTTAAAAATGGCTTTTTTATCATCTGCTGTGTTGGAATTTTTTACATCAATTTCGATCGCGATTGTAGCAGTCTATTTTGGCTTTTCGTATTTAGGTGAATTTAATTTCGGTTCATATAATGGTACTGTCACCTTATTTTCGGGTTTTTTTGCGTTAATTTTAGCTCCTGAATATTTTCAACCATTGCGTGACTTAGGAACATACTATCATGCTAAAGCCGAAGCCATTGCTGCTGCAGACAATATCGAAGCCTTTTTGAGTAAAGATATCTTATTAAATCAAACTCACCATAATTCCGCTCTAATTCAAATCAATCAACCATTACATACTATTGAAGCAAGTGATTTGATTGTGCTATCTAGCGAAAAACAACACATCGTTGGACCTTTATCATTTACCTTACAGGCACCATTTAAAGTGGCCTTGGTAGGTAAAAGCGGTGAAGGTAAGACTTCATTAATGCAAGTTTTGCTAGGCTTTTTACCTTATCAGGGTTCGTTGAAGATTAATGGTATTGAATTTAATCAATTAGATATCACCAATTGGCAACAGCAAATCAGTTGGATCGGACAGAATCCCTATCTTATTAATGGTTCACTGCGCGAAAATATTTTATTAAGCAAACCGAACGCCTCTGATGATGAGATAGAGGCTATAATTGCTAAAGCCCAATTGACTGGTGTTATTAATAAATTACCTCAAAAACTTGATACCCAAGTAGGCGAAGACGCAGTGCGTTTGTCGGTCGGTCAAGCGCAACGTGTTGCAATAGCTCGTGCAATGTTAAAGCCCTGCCAATTGTTAATTCTCGATGAACCTACAGCAAGCTTAGATAAACAAACTATGCAAAATATTGATCACCAACATATCGCATTAAATACGATTACTATTACCCACCAAACTGATGATATCCACGCGTATGACGAAGTTTGGTTGTTAGCAGACGGTAAGTTAGATTGTGATAGCAAGGAGTATTTGTGTTAGCCATATTACGTCCTTATATAGCACTATATAAACACTATTTTTGGCAGATATTGTGTGGTTTGTCTTTAGCGTTTTTGACCCTTTTTACTAGCGTATTTTTACTGTCTTTATCCGGTTGGTTTTTAGCCTCAACGGCTTTTGTTGGGATTGCAGGCCTGTATACTTTTAACTATATGTTACCCGCAGCGGGAGTGCGAGCGGCGGCAATTACACGCACGGCAGCACGCTATATGGAACGCTTAGTAGATCATAATACAACGTTTAAAATTTTAGCCCATTTAAGAACATTAGCTTTTTGTAAGATTTTGCCACTGAGTGCTAATCAGTTAACTCAATATCAAAGAGCCGATTTACTTAACCGTTTTATTGTTGATATCGATGCACTGGATCATCTTTATCTTAAGCTATTCTCCCCTATTGTAACCGCTTTGATTACTATAGGCGTTATATTTATTATATTAAGTAATATTAATTTACCCATAGCAATGGTTATCACGATTATTCTTACTGCCACTTTATTAGTAGTGCCAGTTATTTTTTATTTAGCAGGAAAAGAATTGGGTAAAAACTTAGCGAAGCAGCAAAGTGAATATCGCTTATTACTCATCAATTATTTACAAGGACAAGCTGAACTTATTCTTTTCAATGCCCAATCGCGCTATCGGAAACAACTCGATGAACTTGAAACAAATTGGCTACATGATCAACAGCGGCAATCCAATTTAATGGCACTTTCCAGTGCATTAGTTTTATTGATTACTGGTTTTTTAACTTTGATGGTAATTTGGTTAATTACTCAATACACGCTTTCTCCTTTAGTAGCTTTATTTGTATTTGTTTGTCTTGCCAGTTCCGAAATTTTAGCACCAATTCCTGGCGCATTTATCTTTTTAGGGCAAGTGTTGGCCTCCGCTTCACGCACAACCGCAATTTTTAATCAAAAACCTGATATTAAATTTGTAAATGAAAACGAAAGTAAAAAAGTCGATTTAAGTTCAGCAACATTACATTTTGAAAACATTAATTTTAGTTATCCCAATCAACCTTTTTCTGTATTAAAAGATTTTTCGTTAATGTTGAATCAAGGTGAGCATATTGGAATAATTGGCAAAACAGGATGCGGTAAATCAACATTATTAAATCTCATTAATCGCACTTGGGAACCCACATCAGGCAATATCTATTTTAATGGCACACCTCTTAATCAATTGGATGAAAAAACCTTAAGACAGGCGATTGCGATGGTACCACAAGTTATTGCAATTTTTAGTGATACCTTAAGGAAAAATTTGTTAATAGGAAATGAACAAGCTACTGAGCAGCAACTTACAGAAGTATTAGAGCAAGTTGGACTTGAAAGATTGCTAAATACAGAGCAAGGTTTAGATTTACAGATTGGTCAAGGTGGTCGCGCTTTATCAGGTGGAGAAATTCGTCGTATCGGTATTGCCAGAGCTTTACTGCATAATTCACCACTTATTTTGATGGATGAACCAACAGAAAGCCTTGATCTACAGACCGAACAACAAATTATTCAGTTGATTAAACACACTTGTAAAAAGAAAACACTCCTTATGGTTACCCATCGCTTAACCGATAATCCATTATTTGATAGAGTGATTTCTCTTAATAATTGAATTAGCGATATAATTTTACTGAAACATATGGTGAACCTAAAACTTCTTGACCAAATATACAAGCTCAATGTTATCTTCACCGTAATTTTTTTAGAAATATGGTATACTGTTGCTTTAATTTTTTATGATAGAGAGATTATTTTGCAACAGTCGTTACAAGATTTTATTATCGATAAAATTGATGATCTGAAAGGTAAAGATATTGTTACCTTAGATGTACGAGGTAAATCAAGTATTACCGATTATATGATTATCTGTACGGGCACTTCAAACCGTCATGTCTCGTCCATTGCCGGACATTTACTCGATGAAGCAAAAAAACATGGTCACCTTGTTTTAGGTAGCGAGGGGAAAAGTGATGCTGATTGGGTAGTGGTTGATATGGATTCGGTAATTGTACATATTATGCAAGAAGAAAGCCGTCAACTTTACGAACTTGAGAAACTTTGGAGCTAGTAGTGTGAAAATACAGCTCATTGCTGTTGGCAACAAAATGCCAAGTTGGGTTACGACCGCTTTTGACGATTATCGTTCGCGCTTCCCTAAAGATATGCCGCTTGAACTTATCGAAATTCCTGCCGGAAAACGAACCAAAAATGCTGATATTGCCCGAATCTTAGACAAAGAGGGCGAACAAATGTTAGCAAGTTGTGGTAAAAGCAACTGCATTATCACGTTAGATATTCCAGGTAAACTTTACACCACACATGATTTAGCTCAACAATTACAACGTTGGAAAAATGATGGTCGTGATGTAAGTTTGCTCATTGGGGGACCGGAAGGCTTATCCCCTGCTTGTAAAGCGGCGGCACAGCAGAGCTGGTCGCTGTCGCCTCTTACACTACCTCATCCTTTAGTACGTGTCATTGTAGCTGAAAGCCTTTACCGAGCATGGAGCTTAACCACTAACCATCCTTATCATCGCGAATAAACAAATTAGGGAAATACCTAAATGAGCTCAATTATTTTAGATATGCAAATTGCTACAGACGAAAACCAAAATTTGCCAACTGAAGAACAAATTATGCAATGGTTAAATGTTATTTTACCGCAATTTATGGATAATGCTGAAATCACTATCCGAATTGTGGATGAACAAGAGAGCCAACAGTTAAATCATACTTACCGCCATAAAGATAAACCCACAAATGTACTCTCATTTCCATTTGAATCTCCGATTGAAATTGATGTGCCACTGTTAGGAGATTTAATCATTTGCAAACAAGTGGTGGAAGCTGAAGCAAAAGAACAACATAAATCGTTAACTTCACATTGGGCACATATGATTGTTCATGGTTGTTTGCATCTACTAGGATATGATCATATTCTTGACGAAGAAGCTGAAGAAATGGAAAATATCGAAATTGATATCATGCAACAGTTAGGATTCAATAATCCGTATCAACTGATTGACGAATAATCTTGTTTAGTTAATATCACCATTGTTCATAACTAAACCGGAAGTAAAATTACTTAAATACAATAGAATAGTAAAGGAAAAATCAAATGAGCGATGATAATCACCGGAGATCCAAAAAAGGATTTGCCTTATGGTTAAGTCAGTTATTTCATTCAGAACCTAAAGATAAGGAAGAACTGATTGAAGTTATACGCGAAGCTGAAGAAAACGAACTTATTGATCCAGACACACTTGACATGATTGAAGGTGTCATGGATATAGCAGAACAACGTATTCGCGATATTATGATTCCCCGCTCACAAATTGTTACTATCAAAGACAATTACTCATTAGATCAATGTTTAGATATTATTTCTGAACATGGTCACTCCCGTTATCCTGTGATCAGTGAAGATAGAGACCACATTGAAGGTGTGTTACTAGCTAAAGATTTACTTATATTTATCCGTCAGGGTATTGACGATTTCGATTTAAAAAAAATATTAAGACCAACAGTTATTGTGCCTGAAAGTAAACGTGTTGATCATATGTTAAAAGAGTTTCGTATGCAACGTTACCATATGGCAATAGCGATTGATGAATTTGGAGGCGTATCGGGTCTTGTCACTATCGAAGATATTTTAGAACTCATTGTTGGTGATATCGAGGATGAATATGATGAAGTAGAAGATCGTGATGTTCGTCGCTTATCACCTTCGGTTTACACCGTACGAGCACTGACACCAGTTGAAGATTTTAACGAAATTTTTGCTACTAATTTTAGTGATGACGAAATGGATACCATTGGTGGGTTGGTAATGCAGCATTTTGGTCGCTTACCCCTAAGAGGTGAAAGTATTATCATTGACGGTTATCAATTTAAGGTCACCATTGCTGATAAAAGACGCATAATCCAACTGCATGTAACCATTCCTGAAGGTGCAACAGTGCCTAATTTAGAGTTACCATAACATGCTTAAATATCTACTATTGAGCTTTATTTACGGTTGTATTGCCGTTTTTAGTTATGCACCTTTTCATATTTGGCCTTTAGCATTTGTCTCTTTTATTGGTTTATTATGGCTTATTGCGAATAAAACTAAAAAACAAGCAATGTTAATAGGATTGACTTGGGGTATAGGTTATTTTTTCTCAGGAGTCCATTGGGTTTATATCAGTATCAAACAATATGGAGAACTACCTACCCCTATTGCAATAGTGATTTTAGGATTCCTAATCCTATATTTATCACTCTACCCGATGTTATTTGCTTTTTTACTTAGAATAGCAGATCGTATAGCACCTCAATTTTCATTCAAGCAATTAGGGTTAGCTGCACCTATTTTATGGCAATTTACCGAATTTTTACGTGGTTATATTTTAACGGGATTTGCCTGGTTACAATTAGGTTATAGCCAACTTGATAGCCCATTGCGAGCATATTTTCCTATAATCGGAATAGATGGTGTTAATTTACTGACTTGTTTTTTATCTGGATTAGCCATTTACAGCATATTTGGAATCAAACATAATCAACCAAAAAGGCACGTACTTGGTGCAATAATTGCACTGTTAACGATCTTTATTGCACCAATTTCATTCAAAAATAAAACTTGGACTCACGTTGATCATCACCGCCTAGCCAATTTTTCATTAATTCAAGGTAATATTCCTCAATCTTTAAAATGGAGCAGTGAACAATTAAATAACACCTTAGAAACTTACTATCAGCTTACCCAACAAAATTTTGGCAAAGACAAAATGATAATATGGTCAGAAGCGAGCATTACAGATTTTGAAATTAATCAACAACCCTTCTTATACTATTTAGATAACCATGCCAGAGCAAATGGCTCAGAAATTGCTGTGGGTATTATTGATTATCGTTTTAATGAACCTGACAATCGAAATAAAGGTAGTATCTATAATTCTTTAATTGTATTGGGCAAAAAAGAACCTTATCAATACCCAACTACTGATCGTTATCAGAAACATCATCTAGTACCATTTGGTGAATTTACTCCATTTGCATCCTTACTCGAACCAATTACCGAACTGCTCAATATTCCCATGTCTTCAATGAAAGCTGGCAATGAAAAACAGCCTCAATTAACCATAAAAGGGTTTAAATTCACCACTGCTATATGCTATGAAGTAATTTTATCGGATCTTATATGGCAAAACTTTAAACCTGATACTGATTTTTTGCTGACTGTTTCAAATGATGCTTGGTTTGGTGATAGCATTGGTCCAAAACAACATTTGCAAATGGCACAAGCCAGAGCATTAGAGTTTGGGCGCCCATTAATTCGCAGTACTAATAATGGCATCACAGCAATAATTAATCAGCAAGGCAAAATCATCAAACAGATTCCAGCATTTAAAACTGGTGTTTTAAATGACAGCCTATCACCGACCATTGGCCTGACTCCTTATGCAAGATGGGGAAATAAACCCTATTTATTATTAATAATATTGATGTGTATTCCAATATTTATAAAAAAAGACTAATTTACAATAGTGGCATAAATATTGCTTAGATATATTCAGTTTCAGGTAAAATCATGTACAGAAATAATTGCTTATAAAGCATGATTATAGCTATGCATTTGGCGCCAATGATATATAAATAAACAGTAAAAAGTACTTTTATGCTAAAAAATAAGTTATAATATACGCCCTTTGTAAAAATATTAAATAAATTTAATATGATACAAATTAAACAGTAGGAGATGAGTATGAACAAAAAGACAAAATTAACCAAATTAGTTTTATCATTTGCAATGTTAGGCCTAATGACAGGTTCGGCAGTAGCTGAAGAACTTACTGGCACATTAGCTAAAATTAAAGAAAGTGGTGTTATTGTTGTTGGTCATCGTGAATCTTCTATTCCATTTTCCTACTATGGTGATAAGCAAGAAGTGATTGGCTATTCACAAGATTATTCTAATCTAATCGTAGAAGCCGTGAAGAAAGAGTTAAACTTACCTAATCTTAAAGTAAAATATTTACCTGTTACTTCTAAGACGCGTATTCAACTTCTTAAAAACTATACTTACGATTTTGAATGTGGTTCAACTACTAACAATCTTGAACGCCAAAAAACAATTGGTTTTTCAAACAGTATCTTTATTGTAGGTACTCGCTTTTTAGTTAAAGCGGATAGCAATATCAATAGTATCGAAGATTTAAAAGGCAAAAATGTAGTAACAACTGCCGGTACTACTTCTGAAATCCGTTTAAATCAAATCAACAATAAAGAAAATTTAGGTATCCGGATCATTACCCCAAAAGATCATGGTGATGCATTTAATGCTCTTGAAACTGGTCGTGCAGCTGCATTTTTAATGGATGATGCTTTATTGGCTGGTGAACGTTCACGTGCAATTAATCCTGCTGAGTGGAAAATTGTTGGTGAACCTTTATCATATGAATCTTATGGTTGTATGTTAAGAAAGGGTGATACTCAATTTAAACAACTAATGGATAACACCATTGCTGAAGCCCAAAAATCAGGAAAAGCATTAGAATCTTATAACAAATGGTTCACCCAACCAGTGCCACCAAAAGGTGCAAATATGGCACTTGAAATTTCACCGAAAATGGTTGAGCTTTTTGCAAACCCTAACGATAAAGCATTAGATTAATACTTTTCTTATCTTTCTAATCCATGTACTAAATGTCATTACATTTAGTACATAATCTAAATTAGTGAATTAAATATATTATGAGTTTTAATTGGACACTATTTTTTGAACCCACCCCTTATGGTGATGGGATTTACTTAAATTGGCTGTTAGATGGCATTTTTGTGACCATTTCATTAGCTATTACAGCATGGATCATTGCCTTTGTGCTGGGTTCATTGGTCGGTATTTGTAGAACACTTGACAACAAGTTTCTAAATAACTTTGCTGCGGCCTATATTCAGCTATTTCGAAATATCCCCTTACTTGTACAAATGTTTTTATGGTATATGCTATTTCCTGAAATTCTGACTGGAAGTTTAAAAACGTGGTTTGTCTCTGGTTTATCACCGAATGTGAGTTCATTTATCATAGCCGCAACTGCTCTAGGATTGTTCACTTCAGCACGTATTGCCGAGCAAGTAAGAACCGGTATTCAAACTTTACCTAAAGGTCAAAAATATGCAGCAATCGCCCTTGGCTTAACCAATCGTCAAGCATATACATACATTTTATTACCTAATGCTTATCGTCGCATTATTCCACCATTAACATCTGAGATGACTAACATTATTAAAAACTCATCTGTTGCTTCAACAATTGGATTAATCGATTTAATCGGACAGATTGATCGTATTAATGAATCAACAAATAGTATTGTTGAAATCTTATGTGGTGTAACCATTGCCTTTATGCTAATAAATTATGCTGTACTCACCATTATGCGTATTGTTGAAAAACATACTCGTTTACCTAATATGAATCATGGAGGATAGTATGCAGCTTTTTGATTGGATAGCAAATATACCTTCATTGGTATTTGATAATTATCATTTACTACTTAGCGGTTTATGGTTAACAACAAAAATTACCCTCAGTGCAGTTATTTTTGGTATTATTTGGGGTACTATGCTTGCGTTGATGCGTTTATCAAATAATAAATTGCTTAATATTTTTGCTAAATGCTACGTAAATTTATTTCGTTCCATTCCACTATTATTAGTGCTGTTATGGTTCTATTTGGCATTGCCACAAGTCATTAAATATGTATTTAATTTGCCTCCTTATGCGGATGTACGTATTGTTTCGGCAATGATTGCTTTTGCACTTTTTGAAGCGGCTTATTATTCAGAAATTATTCGTGCTGGGATCAATGCAGTGACTAAAGGTCAGTATCATGCTGCTTATGCTTTAGGTATGACTAAAGGTCAAGCCATGCGCTTGATTATCTTACCGCAAGCATTTCGCTCTATGGTGCCACTATTACTAACTCAAGGTATTATCTTATTCCAAGATACCTCGTTAGTGTATGTGATGAGTTTAATTGATCTTTTCGGCGCAAGTGTAACTCAAATAGGCAATGTTCAAGGCGGTACTGTTAAATATTCAATGATTATTTTTGCAGCGGCAAGTTATTTTGTGATTTGTTTTACTGCTTCACAGTTAGTTAATTATTTTAAGAAAGGGATAAATCGATGATCTCCTTAGAAAATGTATCAAAATGGTATGGACAATTTCAAGTTTTAAAAAACTGTACAACAAAAGTAGGTAAAGGTGAGGTTGTCGTTGTTTGTGGACCTTCTGGTTCCGGTAAATCGACACTAATTAAAACCGTTAACGGTTTAGAACCTGTACAAAAAGGTAAAATTATTATTGAAGGTACCGAAATAACCGATCCGTCAACTAATTTAGCTAAATTACGTTCAAAAGTGGGTATGGTGTTCCAACATTTCGAACTCTTTCCTCATTTGACTATTTTAAAAAATTTAACGCTTGCCCAAATTAAAGTATTAGGACGAGCAGATGAAGAGGCTCGAGAAAAAGCACTAAACTTATTAGAACGTGTGGGTTTACTAGCACATGCTGATAAATATCCAGCACAACTTTCTGGTGGTCAACAGCAACGTGTTGCGATTGCTCGTGCACTTTGTATGGATCCAATTGTTATGCTATTTGACGAACCTACCTCAGCGCTGGATCCAGAAATGGTAAATGAAGTACTTGATGTAATGGTTGAACTTGCTTATGAAGGAATGACGATGATGGTCGTTACTCACGAAATGGGCTTTGCTCGAAAAGTTGCACACCGTGTTATCTTTATGGATGCGGGTGAAATTATTGAAGATACCTCGAAAGAACAGTTCTTCACTAATCCACAATCCGATCGTGCTAAAGACTTTTTAGCTAAAATTATTCATTAATTTTAATTACAGGGCTGTATGCCCTGTTTTTTCTTCTTGTTCTTTCATTTTATTGTTAATATTCAATAAAAAAATCGGCTAACAACTATTTTCAGTACAAATCATCAATTATTCAATAATAAATTAACTAAACCACTATGTCTTTGTGTTTGAGATTTTATTGCTTGTTGAATAATGTCTTCTGTTGCATAAATAGAAACTGTTTTTTTAGCACGAGTAATGGCAGTATAAAGTAATGAACGGTTAAGTAATGGTGAGTGATCCATTGGCAAAATAATATTAACATGATCAAATTCCGATCCTTGTGATTTATGGATCGTCATTGCATATGCGGTTTCATGCTCTGGTAATCTAAAAGGAGAAAATCCTTTAATTGAGCCATCAGAAAAGGGAAAATAGACCCGCAATTTTGAACGGTCATGTTCTGCCCTTAATGTAATTCCAATATCACCATTATAAAGTCCTAACGAAATACTATTGCGTAAAATCATAATCGGACGACCTACGTACCAGGCTTCATTATTCTTTAGATGAATGAATTTTTTTTGGGACAATAAAGACTCAATTTGCTTATTTAAACCTCTGACACCAAACTTGCCTTCTCGTATTGCGCATAGTAGCCGATATTGAGAAAATTTATGTAAAATCGTCGCAATATCATCAACGCTATTTTCATTTATCATATTTAAATAATGTTGATATTGATTCACACTATCCTGTAAAAGAGCTTGATAAGCTTGCTGAGATGAAAGTTCCTGGTACTTAATATCACTCAATAAACTATCATTTAGCAATTCTCGAACAACGCTGGATTCACCATCTTTCACAGCATTAGCAAGCAAACCAATACCCGATGATTCATCAAATCGATAACTTTTTTGTAATAAACAAATACTGTCAGTAATGTTTACTGTTTGCTCTGAACTCGGTATATTAAAACCCGTCAATAAACTCAACTCTTTAGATCGTATGATGCTGTATCCATTAGTAATAAATGCACAAAGATCACCAAATACAGCGCCGGCTTCAACGGATGAAAGTTGATCTTTATCGCCAAGTAAAATTAAGCGAGCTGAGGGTGGCAACGCATCTATCACTCTCGCCATCATATTTAAGTCCACCATTGATGCTTCGTCTATCACTAATACATCCAAATTAAGTGGGTTATTTTTATCATACGTAAATGAGCGATTATCTTCTTTGGCACCCAGCAAGCGGTGCAAGGTTAGCGATTCGGTATTAATATTTAAAGATGATAAGGAAAGTTGTTCAATTGCTTGGCTTAACGATTCGGTTAATCTTGAAGCTGCTTTACCTGTGGGTGCAGATGTAACTAATCGAGCTTTAGGATCAGTTTGCTTAATTGCAGCAAGAATTTTGGCTACCGTTGTAGTTTTCCCCGTACCTGGTCCGCCAGAAATAATGGCTACTTTACGGGTCAATGCAACTGCTACAGCAACTTTTTGCCAATCGATATGCTCTTTATTATCGCTAAAAAGTTGATTAAGAATCACATTTAAACCAACTAGATAATTGGGATCTTCGACAAGTGTTGTATGATTAAAATATTGCGCCACATTGGCTTCATCAAACCACATACGCTGAAAATAAAGTTTATTTTGGGTATAAATAAGTGGTGATAAGTCCGTACCATCGCTTACAACGTGTTTACTTTTAGCTAGTTCAAGTACAGCTTTCCAAACATGTTCACTGGGTGATCCTAACTCTTGCCATAATTGTGGTTCAATGGATTGTTGATTTAAATATGTCAGATCAAGGCAGACATGACCAGCCCTCACTTCTTTACTAAGTGATAGCACTAAAAAACCAAAACGTTTAGCTGTCATATCATCATTTAGCTCAGCTTTATTGGTTAAAAACAAAGCTAAATGAATATCGAGTAAACTGATTTGGTTATTTTGTTCAAATTGGGCTAACCATTCTATTAACATGTGATCTTTTCTGTTACTAACTTAGTATCCCATTATATCGTTAACTTTATCTTTTAGATAAGTAAGTTTAAATATTAAAGTGCTTTTTTTGATTTCATTTAGATTTAAACCAAAATTTTAGGTGATTAACCCTATAATTTGTAGAAATTACTTAATTTCATTAAGAGTTACTGTTTTATAGATAATGATTAGGATCCGGTCATATACAATTAACCTAAAGGCATTGATTTCCAATTTCACTTCTTTTTTAAATTTTCACATTGTTCTTTTTGAACAGTTTTATATTTTTATTATTCCCATGCATTTATGGATAGAAATAGGGATATAGCATATTTCTATCTATAAGGACTGCGCTAGAAGATTATTAACTATTTCTGTTTAAATTCCCATAAAATTTGATCCAGATTTCTACAAATAATTAATTTCGTTTTATATATTGAACATTAATATAAAAAAATGTATATTTTGTTAAAAATAAAAAACAAAGTATAAGGAGAAGCCATGAGTAACTTCAGTTATTTAAAAAAAGCAATCAAACGAAAGAGTTTATCATTGCAAACTGTAGCCGATGCTTGTCAAATGACTAAAGGTTATTTAAGCCAACTCATTAACGATAAAATCAAAAATCCGAGTGCGCAAAAATTACAATCACTTCACCAATATTTGCAAATTGAACAACCAACCAGAGATAAAAAAGTGGGTGTGATTTTTGGTAAATTTTATCCATTACATACTGGACATATTCACCTGATTCAACTCGCAATTAGCCAAGTCGATGAGTTATATGTCATTCTTTGTTCTGATGTAAAGCGTGATATGGCCCTATTTCAAGAAAGTGCCATGTCTCGGCAACCAACAATTAATGATCGAATCCGTTGGCTTTTACAAACCTTTAAATATCAAAAAAACATTCACATTGAATTATTGGAAGAAGATGGCATCCCTCCCTATCCAAATGGTTGGTTACAATGGAGTGAGCGCGTCAAAAAGCTGTTTAAAGCAAAAGGAATTAATCCTGATTGCGTTTATTCAAGTGAACCTCAAGACGTTTCCATGTATAAAAAGTTATTTAATTTAAATACGGTTCTTATTGATCCTAAGAGAGAATTTATACAAGTTAGTGGTACTCAAATTCGTAAAGCACCTCTCAAAAATTGGCAGTACATTCCAACAGAAGTTAGACCATTTTTTGTTAGGACTGTGGCAATTTTAGGTGGAGAATCAAGTGGTAAATCAACATTAGTCAATAAATTAGCCAATGTATTTAATACTACCAGTGCTTGGGAATATGGTCGAGATTACGTTTTTTCCCAGTTAGGTGGGGATGAACGCGCATTACAATATGCAGATTATGATAAAATTGCGCTAGGACATGCACAATATATCGATTTTGCAATCAAACATGCCAATAAAGTTTCATTTATTGATACTGATTTTGTTACAACTCAAGCTTTTTGTAAAAAATATGAAGGTAAAGAACACCCATTCTTACAGGCAATGATTAACAATTACCGTTTTGATCTGGTTATTCTACTTGGCAACAATACACCATGGGTTGCAGACGGCTTACGTCATTTAGGCAGCCCTAAACAACGTAAAGATTTTCAACAGTTACTTATCTCTATTTTAGAAAAAAATAACATAAAATTTATACAAATAGATTCACCTAATTATGAAGAACGTTATCTATGCTGTATTGATTTAGTTAATCAGCTTATCAACAATGAAGAGTATTAATTATGAATAAATTAAAGCAATTTATAATAGTTATTGGACGAAATAAATTTTATCCGCTTTTCTGCATATTTTGTGTAACGCTAGCCTTTTTATACACCGATCCATTTAGTCAATTTAATCTTCGTTACACCATTTCCTATATTGGAGCTTTTTGTGGATTGATCTGCGTAATATTATTGGCTAAACGCAAAAATATCGGGAATGTGATGGGTATGTTAGCCAATATTGCCGAATGCTTTGCCAACTTTCTTAACGGTAATATTGGTGCTGGTTTACCAAGTATTTGCTATTTTGGTTCACACATTTATGGCTTACTTAATTGGCAAAAAAATCAAGATAATAATAAAAATGTGAAATCCCGAATCTTAAACGAAAGTAATTTTTTATGGACCTTCATCGTACTGATTGTCGCAGTATTTTTAAATGTTTATATCACCGAATCCCTTGAAGTCAATAATAGTAGTTATCAGCTTATTACTAACTGTTTTATCTTTGGACTAGGGATTGTTGCTCAGTTATTATTGATGATGCGCTATTCGTTTAATTGGTATTTCTGGGTGATATTAAATATATTGGTTATTGGTCTCAACCTTTATACGAATAACATTGTTATTGCTGCACAATATTTAATTTATCTATTTAATGCAATTTATGGCATTTGTGAGTGGAGAAGTTCTGAACAAAAACAATAAAACTGTTTGTCACAAAACTTTAGGTAATGCATAAATTTCAATAAAACAGTCATCCATGTAAGCAGCATGGATGATTTCATATCTATTTGCTGATATTTAAAAAAACTAATAATTTTAATGAATTATCCATTTTTAAATAAAAATTTTTAATCAATTATTTATTACTTTTATAATAATTACGATAAAGGTTAAGCATGAATGGATATAACACGATAATACTTAAAGAAAAATTAGCAAAATCTAATTGATAAAAAGTCGTTCGCATTATTAAAGGAGCGAAAAATGGCCTACAATAAAGGATCAAGCAGGAAAATACTGAATATTCAATCTTGAGTATTAATGACTAAACAAAGTTATCCGTTTATAAAGAGCTTTATTATTCAATATCACCTTTAACGAGCGGAACAAATTTAACCTCCTCTACATTTTTCACAATAAAATTTTCACCACTACGTTTTATTAATTGAAGCACCTGATTGTCTTCATCACCAACAGGAATGACTAAGCGCCCATTATTCGCTAACTGCTCTAAAAGACTTTGTGGTACTTGTGTTGCAGCGGCAGTGACAATAATACCATCAAAAGGACCACGTTCAGACCAACCTAACCAACCATTTCCATGTCGAGTAGAAATATTATGAATGTCCAACTGCTTTAAACGACGTTTAGTATTCCACTGTAAACTTTTAATTCTTTCAACCGAACAAACGTGGTTGACTAATTTGGCCAAAATTGCCGTTTGATAGCCAGATCCAGTACCAATTTCAAGCACTTTAGAATTAGGTTCTAAATGTAATAACTCAGTCATCTTTGCAACTATATAAGGTTGTGAAATGGTTTGTCCACTACCTATTGGTAGAGAACAATTATCATAAGCCTGATGGGATAATGCCTCGTCTATAAAGTGTTCTCGAGGTATAGAGGCAAAAGCGGTTAAAACACGTTCATCTTTGATTCCCTGCTGACGCAATAATTTAATTAAAGACTGCATTTTTAAACTTTGCATATTTATTTACTTATTTCCTATTATCAATTCGCGTATCACACTTGTGGCGTAACATCCTGACGGTAAATAAAAACTCATACTAAGGCTATTATCATCCAGCCATTGCCAGCTAAGTTCTAAAGGATATACAACTATTGAGCGCCTTGCCGTTTCAAGACGCTCTTTTTTAAATAAATCATGAAAACTTGACCACTTTTGTAAACAAATTTGCTCAAATTCAAGTGCTTGAGACATTGTTCCTAGTGGCGAATCGCCCAACATTGGTGCAGTAATAGTGATTTCACGATTTTCCAAACGATGTTGTAATAAATCTAGTTCATCTGTTTTTGCAACAAACCAACTACCGCGCCCTGCAAGTTGTAATATATCCCCATCAAGCACAGTTTTATGCAATTTTTTTTCAATTCGCTGACTGACCATTTCATTAAAAATCACACTTCGTGCTGCTGAAAGGTAAAAACTGCGTTTTTTACGGTCTTTAACGGAAATTTCGCCATTCGCCCATTTGATGGCTTGAGTAATATTATTTTGTTCGCGACCAAAACGCTGTTCGCCAAAATAATTTGGCACACCATTTTGTTTGATTAACGGTAATTTGGTTTCAAGCTCAGATTTATCACTTAGCATTTTTAACGTAATATCAAAATAGTTACCTTTTAAAGAACCTATTTTTAATTTTTTATTATGCCGTGTAATCTTTAAAATCTCACATCCGTCTAAATTAAAAGCCGAAAAATCAGGCGTTACTTGACCTGGCATGTGTAAACTAAACCACTGACGAGTTACCGCTTGACGATCTTTTAATCCTGCATAACTGACTAATTTAGCAGGAATACCAACATATTTAGCTAACTGTTCAGCAACAAATAAAGTATTACAATCACGCTTTTGAAGATAAACCAAGACGTGTTCACCATCACCAGTTAACTCAAATCCAAGATCTTCAGTGACAATAAAATCATCATAATTTTGTTTATATTGTCCTGTTATTGTAGGTTTTCCATAAAAATAATTCAGTTCTGTTAACACGAATGTTACCTATCTTTTAATTTAATTGACTTCAGCTATTTTCGTTAATAATACGACTGCTTCACAGGCTATACCTTCTTTACGTCCGGTAAAACCTAATTGTTCTGTAGTGGTTGCTTTGACACTAATTTGATCAAAATGAACATTAAGATCTTCAGCAATGTTAATTCGCATCTGATCGACATGACCACGCATTTTAGGTTCCTGGGCAATGATCGTCGTATCTAAATTGACAAGTTCAAAACCTTTGTTTTGGATAATGTGATAAACTTTTCTTAATAATATTCGGCTATCAATTCCCTTGTACTGAGGATCGTTATCAGGAAAAAGTTTACCAATATCACCCATTGCTAATGCACCAATTAACGCATCCGTTATTGCATGCAGTACCACATCACCATCAGAGTGAGCAACCAGACCATATTGATAAGGAATTTTCACACCTCCAAGCGTAATGGGACCTTCTCCGCCAAATTTATGAACATCAAATCCATGACCTATTCGCATAGTTCTACCTATTTGTGATTTATGTAGTTAAATAAAAAGTGGCCAACGCCAAGTCCTCAGGTCGAGTAATTTTAATGTTATCGCGACGACATTCAACTAATAATGGATGCCCGCCACAATATTCAATAGCAGAAGCTTCATCAGTAATAGTCATATGATTATCTAAAGCCCGCTGCAAACATGATTTTAGCTCATCTGCTTTAAATAATTGTGGAGTTGCTGCCGCCCATAAATAATTCCTATCTTCTGAACATTCAATAATATTGTCATTATTTTGATAAGAACGTTTTATGGTATCACTGACTCGAGTAGCTAAAATACCGCCTTTTTGTGTATTAAGTACTATATCCATTAATTGTGTTATATCATCATGACAAACACAAGGTCTTGCTGCATCATGAACGAGCGCCCATTGATTATCATTTATTAAATGCAAACCTGCCAATACTGACTCAGCACGAGTTTTACCGCCTATAGTAACTTTTATTTTATCATGCATTGCAACTGCAAGTGTTTTAAATATTACATCTTCGCGGTTAATAACGACAATAACCTGTCTTATTTTAGGATGTGATAACAGTTTATTCAAAGTATGCTCAATGACTGTCATTGAGTCAATTTTCAAATATTGTTTTGGTATTTGGTTGTTCATACGACAACCAATGCCAGCTGCTGGAACAATTGCGACAATATTACTGGTATTATTCACGTTACGCCTTATCGAGATTGCGGGTTGGGATCAATAATAATCCGATAGAAATATTCATTTGGCTTTACCATACCTAAATGGCTACGCGCACGCTCTTCTATCGCTTCAGAACTGCGTTGCAAATTATTAATTTCGGCAAACATTTGTTCATTACGATCTTTTAATTGTGCGTTTTGGTCATGAAGATCAGCCAACACTTGTAGATTATCTTGGTAATCATAAACGTTGTTTTTGCCATACCATAGCGAGTATTGCAAATAACCAAGTACAATAAGTAGTATTAAAGGCAATTTCCATCTAATCATGAAATTAATCTATTCGCTTATTTAGATACATTTAACGGGTTTTGGTAAGCCTGCAAGTTTAGTAGCTTGTTTAGCAGGACCCTCTGGGAATAACTTATATAAATAACGACTATTACCCTTTTCAATACCAAATTTTTTTTCCATCGCTCTTACTAATGCTCTAATCGCTGGCGATGTTTTATACTCTAAATAAAAATCACGGACAAATAAAATCACTTCCCAATGTGCATCTGTTAATTCGATAGACTCCTTTTCTGCCAACAAAGGAACCAAATCAGCAGTCCAATCCTGCCAATTTTTTAAATAACCATTATCATCAGTTTGTATTTGCTCTAACATTTTTGTAAACACGCATTTTTATTTGCGCCATATTATACCTGTTAAAATAAATTCCAACACTATTTTGATAGTAAAAGCACCATATTTACACTAATTACCACTAAATTTGATGAAATTTAAAGCAAACGATTAAAAAAATCAAAATACCTATTTACAAATGAGTAAGTCTACTTTAATATGCACAGCCATTGCGGAAGTGTGGCTGAGCGGTTGAAAGCACCGGTCTTGAAAACCGGCGAGGGGCGACCCTCCCAGAGTTCGAATCTCTGCGCTTCCGCCATCTTTCCTAAATAGGAAGCGATTAGTTACAATTCAAAAATTAAAATATCATCTTGTTATAAAATAATATCACTTAGTATTAATTTCAAATATACAGCATTATTTATTCTAATCATAACTTAATTATTTACTTCAAAAACAATATGTAATTTCAACTAATCACAATAAACGACATTAACAACAAGTTACCTAATAATAATCCCTAATAATGGCTCAATTTACGTTTGTAAAAATGTCCATATCTTATTTTTTCACTGGCTATAAATCGTGAATGGTGATTTTATCAAACTCCATTAAGGCTAATGGATTTATAATCTTATTGAGAAAGTTTAATTTCAAACTTATTTGTTACTGCATTCTGATGTAAAACACAATCAGCGAACTCTTCAATATTTGATCTCAACTCATAAATCTTGCTTTGAGAAGTCCAATAATAACTAAGTTCGAACAATTCAGAATATAGTCTATCTACCACCTGTTTAAAATTTTGTTCATTAATTACATTTCTGACATACCTGATTTCATACCTGCAATTTTTATTTAACACAAACTTTCGAAGTGTGTAAGCTAGATTCCTATCATGTTCTATTTTACCGTAAACCAATATGAATATTTTTTGCATGTCATTTAATCCAATTGATATGGGTATAGTATCTTCAGGCGTATTGTCGAAAGGAGACAAATTTCCAATTTTGTTGCTAAGTGATACGCAATAAATATCAATGCTATTTATATCGCTAAATTTACCTGTTCTCGCAATTATTTGCTTAACACGTTTACTGCCATTACTATGTATATTGGATATTTCATCGTCTGACATGAATATACAAAAGGCGAGAATAGACCTCTCTAATATCATTATTAAATATGAATTTTGACCCTGATCATAACAGCCATTATTATTCAATTCTCACCGTGCTTTGATTTCCATACCAGACATAAATGAGTTTATTCACTTTAACAGTACCAAAAACAACAGGAATTTCAGTGCCCTCTTTGGATGTCCCC
>NZ_JAFNMU010000036.1:0-574 GCF_026537125.1 Gilliamella sp. B2828 | reverse complement strand
AATAATGTACCCGAAAAATTAGCACAGATGTATAAACTGTTTGAACAAATTACGGTACGTGATGACTATACCATCCCCACCGAACCTGGGTTTTGTTTTATCAATGGCTTTATGCACGGTGGCGTAAAAGAGTATAAAAATTTGAATTTTAACTTTCGCTACAACAGCCATAAAAGCTTCTCCATTCAAATTGATATTGATGACTATTCCGATGATTTATCACTGCTTGATGCGCCCGATGAAATTGTGATGCCCAAACCAGGCCATACGGTTTATAAAGGCAAACGGGAAAGCCATAATTTGCAAATGGAAGAGTGGATAGTAAAAGGGGCATTTTTTTCGGATAATAATAAAGACTATCCCATAATGCAAGAAGGGTATATTTTTTACTTAGCAATCAATCAATTTGATGCCAATTATAAAAAGCCGCAATTGACATTTAAAATGCATTATAAGATACCAACCGATACTAGCATTCCCACCTACAACGAAGATCAGCTGATGGTCATTTGGCGTGACATTACCGATAGTATCAGGATCAGAGAGAGTGCTTTTGACGATGAATAAAAAATAC
>NZ_JAFNMU010000035.1:0-607 GCF_026537125.1 Gilliamella sp. B2828 | reverse complement strand
GAATATATTAAAACGTTTGAAATATCATTACATACCATACTTTTAAGATTTTAAAAAATTCATTCTTTTTCAACATATCTTTCTTACTATACTTATTTATTTCTACGTATCATATATAAAGGAAGGATTTTTGATTCTGACATTATTATGTTTAGAACTTTATGACCATTTTAAATAATGAATTTATATTCATAATTTGTGATCGCTTAGTCACATCAATTTGAGACAATAAGCCTAAGGAGTTATCTTGAGGGTCTCATTATAATAACTATTCCATAATTTTTTAAACTTTCAGAAATTGTATTCATTTGCATTATTTATAAAATGCCTCTTTTTTATTAAAAATACTACATCATCGTTTTTATCAATAATTCGGAAAAATTATATCGAATGAACTTTTGTACATTTTTATACTTTACATTTCTGTATTTATGCATCTATTCCATAACACATTAAAATTAACACAAAACAAAATTTGATAATAAAAAAACACAAGTGTACCTCATAGAGTTCTTTATTATTTTATTTCCTGAATTTTAGGATAATTGTTCAGAGTAAGAATTATAGAATAGATTTGTATATGTGATCTTGTCTTTAGGTTTACTCG
>NZ_JAFNMU010000034.1:0-617 GCF_026537125.1 Gilliamella sp. B2828 | reverse complement strand
AAAATACTCAAGGTGCCTATTCTGGTTGATATATAACTTTATATCAGCTGTAACTCTTGGTAAAATCCTGATTTGTAGCCTGTTTTCTTTTCCATTTAGCGATTCAATAACATCGGTTAACCATGCGTAAGTTTCGCTATAATCAGATAATGGCTGCTCTATTAATATTTTTTTCATAATTTACAATATAAGGGGTGATAGGAAGATGAAAGGAATAATTGCCATTTTGGCTTTTGCGTTTGTTTTAACTGGGTGCTCAATCCCTCAAAAAAAATATGATTTAGATTTATCTGTAGCTGATTCATATAATTATGACGCTTTACCAAGCAATTATCGTGATGTTGCAATTGAGTTTATATCATCACAGTTAAAAGACCCATATTCAGCTCATTATAAAATGTACAAACCAGTCAGAGCATTTAACAAATTAAGCAACGACTATTTTTATATAGTCCCAGTTGGTGTAAATGCTAAAAATGGTTACGGAGCATATACAGGATATAAAATGTTCTATATAGGCAAATTTAGAGGCGAATTTCCACAAAGTAGGAATATAGCAGTAACTTTTAAAAATGATATTATTATTGACAAACTAGAACCTGAACTAGATTGACATC
>NZ_JAFNMU010000033.1:0-672 GCF_026537125.1 Gilliamella sp. B2828 | reverse complement strand
GATCGTCATACAGTTCAGGATCGCCCGAGCGATTTAATTTTTTAAAACGCTCATGTTCAACTGACGTATCATGTGACCAAGGTTTAGGATAGCCTAAGGTGGCAAAAATGCGATTACCAATAAAAGAGTAAACACCACCGATTAATAAAAAAATGATAGTTGTAAAAACAAAAAATAAAAAAACAGTGACAGCAGTGAATAATGCAAAATAGTAAAAAAAATCGTCACTAAAATTTGTGAATAACAAAACTAAGTAGATTAGATAAATAAATAAAGAAAATGCACCCGCTATAAAAGCTGAATACTTTAACGCAAGCAAAGTTGACATGCTTACTGAACGAGGAAAATATAAAGCATGGGTTTTCGGTATTCGAACCGCATAAGATTGATACTGGTTATTATCATCACTTTTATCCACGACCATTTCCACATAATCGCCATTTTTAAATCTAATATGGATTAATTTGCCTTCGACAAATTTACGCCCGACATAGCAACTAAATTTTTTGCCTTCTAAGGTAATGCTGCCCACTGACAGCGTGGTCAATAAGGCGGCCGCCACGCCAAACGCCCCAGTAATTAGCGCTCCTATCATGGCGATTAAACCAACATTATTATCCGAGCCTAGCTCTTTTGGGTCATCAATAATTTGTAGCTGGCTGACTGTGCCTT
>NZ_JAFNMU010000032.1:0-688 GCF_026537125.1 Gilliamella sp. B2828 | reverse complement strand
CGTAAATGTTCATCTAACGTATTATGTAACCAAGGTTTGGGATAGCCCAAGGCGGCAAAAATGCGATTACCGATAAAAGAGTAACAACCACCTGTTATTAAAAAAAGCATAATTAAAATAATGAAAAAACCAATTAAAGTAGACAAAGCAAAAACAAACAAATTGTAAAAAAAATATTCATCTAAACCAGTAGATGTGATGAGCAAAATTATAAAAAATATATAAATTAGCAAAGAAATTACACCAACCCCTATAGTTAAATACTTCAACCGAAGTAAAGTTGGCATATTTACTGAACGAGGAAAGTATAAAGCATGGGTTTTCGGTATTCGAACCGCATAAGATTGATACTGGTTATTATCATCGCTTTTATCCACGACCATTTCCACATAATCGCCATTTTTAAAGCTAATATGGGTTAATTTGCCTTCGACAAATTTACGCCCGACATAGCAACTGAATTTTTTGCCCTCTAAGGTAATGCTGCCCACTGACAGCGTGGTCAATAAGGCGGCCGCAACGCCAAACGCCCCGGTAATTAACGCCCCTATCATGGCGATTAAGCCAACATTATTATCCGAGCCCATCTCTTTTGAGTCATCGATAATTTGTAGCTGGCTGACCGTGCCTTTTAAAATGCGATACTGTTTTGCCATACTGTTACTTTTCCGTGTGATTTAATTTGGGT
>NZ_JAFNMU010000031.1:0-715 GCF_026537125.1 Gilliamella sp. B2828 | reverse complement strand
AACGACTGCTGGCGGATGTGGGGGTGTATTTCCGGTTTGAAACGCATGGCGAGCATCATTGTGATGTGATGGTCATCAGTGATAACGAGCAGGGGTATGGGCAGGCGTCGGATATCCGTTACCAACCGCCCAGTGGCACCCTGGATGGTGGACGGGAAAGTGTCTGGGACATCACCTTGCGCAGTCAGGTCGTCGAATCCTCGGTTAAGGTGCAGGATTATAACTACCGCGATGCCAACGCCAGTTTCGTTGGTGAAATCAACAGCCAGCCGAAAGACACCACCACTTATGGCACCGATTACCGTTATGATGAGCATTACAAAGGTCTGACCACACACGGTCAGGCAGAGAAAGACGGGGAAGAGGAAGATAACAACAACAATAACAATAACGACAATAACAACAATAACGACAATAACAACAATTATCACAATAGCAATGACAATGACAATGACAATGACAAGAGCCATCATAACAGCGACAATCCTTACGACAATGCGGTGGAAAGTGGTAACTGGTATGCGCGAATACGTCATGAACACGCCATCAGTCAACAAACTATCATCCACGGGAAAAGCAATCATGCCAATCTGACACCGGGTCAACGCATACAGATTAACGGTAGTCCATGGATGGACATTGATGAGGGCGTCATAATATTAAGTGTGGAAGGGCAAGGCAACCGCACCGAAGCTTACGAACTGCGTTTTACCGC
>NZ_JAFNMU010000030.1:0-798 GCF_026537125.1 Gilliamella sp. B2828 | reverse complement strand
TTAAAATAATAAACCACCCCTTATAAAGGCGTGGCTTATATCACTATAACAATAAGTATTGCTAATTAAGAAATGATATTAGACAACTTAGTGCTCAATTTATCAAATACATTACTTAACATATCATAAACTGGGCCACCTGAACTATTGAAAATAACTAAAATCACAGATGAAACACCAGCTGCAACGATTGCATATTCTATTGCAGTTACGCCACGCTCATTTTTAATGAATTTGTTTGCAAAATTTCTTACTTGCGCACGAACCGCTGATAAGTACATCATAATAACTTTCTCCTTAAATATTTACATTTTTTTTAAACTGATTTTCACTTTCTTAACTGAAAGTTTTCGCATTATATGCGAATTCATATTAAATTGCCAGCGAGAAATGCAATTTTATTTTAATTTTTTTTATCAATTTAATGAACAATATCATGAATTCAACCAACAAAAAATTATTTAAAATCATAAAGTAAACAGGTATCGTCTTAAATAGACATTGGAAGTTTTATTTAATTATTAAAGTAAAAATAATTTTCTCAATAAACTATTTCGCTAAAACATCATCGATTGTTTAAATTACATAAGAGGAAAAAAGGAGCGGCAAAGATATAAGCTTTAAAATGGCTGACAAATCAATTTTAAAAAAACTAAAAATTCAATATTTAACACTTAGGTTTATTCTTCATTTTAAAGCAAGCATAAATTACTTTAAAATAATAAACCACCCCTTATAAAGGCGTGGCTTATATCACTATAACAATAAGTATTGCTAATTAAGAAATGATATTAGACA
>NZ_JAFNMU010000029.1:0-868 GCF_026537125.1 Gilliamella sp. B2828 | reverse complement strand
ATGCCTGCCTGTGCATAAGCTAAGATGCCACTTTCAGTGAGCGTCGTTAACGCTGCTTTAAGCTGGTCCTGACTGGCGGTGTCAGCACCGTGTGCGTCGCATTGATTGGCAGCCTGTTGCAGCGCTTTGGCTATCGATAAGGCATTTTCCAGCTGGGTAATGGCGCCTTGCATATCCAGTTGCTGACCTTGCGCTTTGGGCTCGGTTTGTGTCGTCAGGTATAAGCCTTTTTCAGCCGCTATCGCCCCCCATTCATCGGTGCGCAGTTCAAACCCTTCACCCCGTAACGCTTTTTTTTGGTTGACTAAGTGTCCCAGATTGAGTTGCGTTTTGCCGTATTCGGTCGCCAGCTTGATGTGCTCCTGCCCCCGTTTGTCTTCCATGCGCAGTTTGTTATTGGTGGGGGTGCGAATCACATTGCGGTGTTTGTTTATCGTGGTCACCAGGTCAGGGTGCGCACTGTCGTGCAGGGCATGGGCGATATACGGTCGGTCCGGATTGCCGTTGGTGAAGGCGACCGCCACTTGCGTGCCGTCAATGAGCGGAAAGTGAATGCCATAGGTGCTGCCGGCATACGGTCTGGCCAGTCTTAACCATAGGCTCTCTTCCCCGTTTTTCCATGCTTTTAAGTCAAAGTTAAATTTAACCCGATAACGACCCTGTGTATCAATGTAACCGTAAGTGTCATTATCCGGACTGCTTACCCGTGCCGGCAGGGTGCCGTGCACCGTCGGCGCCGGCAGCGGTGCCGGTCGGTAAGGTTTTAAGGCGTGATACGGTATGGCGGTAAAACGCAGTTCGTAAGCTTCGGTGCGGTTGCCTTGCCCTTCCACACTTAATATTATGACGCCCTCATCAATGTCCATCC